>NZ_BAAIGC010000006.1:0-266938 GCF_054653495.1 Nocardioides sp. AN3 | reverse complement strand
CGCCGGGCTGCTGGGCAAGAAGAGCGGCCAGGGCTTCTACCCCTACTGACAAAGCCGCCGCTTTTGGATTATTGCATGAACCTTTAGTTCTTTCGTACGCTGGGATCGTGCTCAGTCCAGCGGCAACAGGCAGCCCCGCCGCCACTCCCGCTTCCAGCTTCCGGCCCGCTCTGGCCGCCACTGCGGATGAGCTGGCCGCCATCGCGGCGCAGGCCGTCCGCGTCGGGCGCTTGAAGGCGGCGGACGGCGTCGTCTCGGACAAGATCCCGGAGCTCGCGAACGTGAACCCCGAGAGCTTCGGCTTCGCGGTCACCACCGTGAGCGGCATCGAGTTCGGGATAGGCGACAGCGAGAGGAGATTCTCGCTGCAGAGCGTGACGAAGCTGTTCGCACTGGCGGCGCTGCTGCGGGCGGAGCCGACGGCATGGAGCCACGTCGGCTGGGGCCCGACCGAGCTCGGGTACAACTCGGTCAGTGAGCTGGAACGCGCCGGGGGCCGGCCGCGGAACCCATTCGTCAATGCGGGAGCGCTGATCGTTACTGATCGACTCCTGCACCACACCGGGTCCGCGGTCGAAACCGTGGCCGAGCTGATTCGTGACCAGTCAGGCGACCCGAACGTCGGGCCCGACGAGGCTGTGGCTTCCTCAGAAGCGCAGGCGGATCATCGCAACCGGGCCCTCGCCCACGTCCTCGCCGAGTATGGTCGCCTGCTGAACGACGTCGACGACGTGCTCGCGCAGTACTACGCCCAATGCGCCATCACCGGCTCTGTCCTCGGGACAGCGCGTGCCGCGCGCTTCCTGGTCGACCGGTGCCTGCAGGGTCGTTTCCTCGACTCTGCGAACGTCCGACGCATGAACGCGGTGCTCCTCACCTCCGGCATGTACGACGCCGCCGGTGACATCGCCTACCGGATCGGGATGCCAGCCAAGAGCGGCATCGGCGGCGGCGTCCTCGCCACGCTGCCGGGCGTCGGCACGGTCTGTGCCTGGAGCCCGCCGCTCGACCGCTCCGGAAACTCGGTCGGAGCCGTCGCCGCCATCGAGGACTTCGCATCGAGGGCCGGCTGGTCGCTGTTCTGACGTCAACGAGAAGCCGAGGCACACGTTCCAGCGCTTCTGGCCGCCGGTCGCCACCGTGCCGCGCCTTCAGGCTGGGCCTGAAGAATGCCGCGGAGTTGACACCCGCAGAAGCCGTAATTTAAGGTCGAAAGAACGGACCAAAAGACGTAGCCCGTTCCGGGCCAGAGGCACAGGGGTCTCGATGCCGCTTCATCCCGTGGCGCAGCAGCTTCTCGACGCGGCTGCCGCCAGCGACCAGCCCAACAGCCACCTGCTCCCCATCGGGCAGGCCCGCGCGAACTTCGAGGCGACGTTCGCGGCGCTCGATGTGGAGCCGGTCGAGGACGTGGTGGACATGGTCGCCGCCACTCTCGATGGGGACATCCCGGTTCGGCTCTACCGTCCCACGTCGGCGGCGACCCCGCTGGTGCTGTATCTCCACGGCGGTGGCTGGCAGATGGGCAGCCTCGACTCCCACGACGGCATCTGCCGGTCGATCGCCAACGCCAGTGGGTACGCCGTGCTGAGCGTCGACTACCGCCGGCCGCCCGAGCACAAGTATCCGGCGGCTCCCCGCGACTGCTATCACGCGTTCCTCTGGGCGGCCGACCATGCCGACCGGTTGACCATCGACGCTTCTCGCATCGCCGTGGTCGGCGACAGTGCGGGGGGCAACCTGGCGGCTGCCGTTGCGCTGCAGGCGCGCGACCACGACGGCCCGCGGTTGGCGTGCCAGGTCCTGATCTACCCGGCGACGACGTTCGATCTCGACGAGGGGTTCGATCTCGACTACGAGGGCTACGTGTTGTTCCGCGACGAGGTCCAGTGGCACAAGGACGCCTACTTCAGCGGCCCGGAGGACGCGGTCGAGGACTACGCATCGCCCTTGAACGCGGCGGTGGAGGGGCTTCCTCCAACGTTCGTCCTCACGGCGGAGTACGACCCCATCGGCATCGGCGGTCATGCGATGGCCGACAAGCTCGCGGCTGGAGGCGTGAAGACCCTCCACCGTCAGTACGACGGCATGATCCATGGCTTCGCCCAGTTCCCGAGCCTCTTCGAGGACGCCAAGGTCGCCATCGCCGACGTCGCCGACTACCTGCGCGCCCACCTCGCAGACGAGGTCCGATGAGCGGCTTCGCCGGTCGGACGGCGATCGTCACGGGGGCTGGGGGAGGAATGGGCCTCGCCATCGCCATCGAGCTGTCCCGTCGGGGCGCGCATGTCGTGGGGGTCGACCTGAAGGGAGCGTCGCAGGAGTTCCCGGCGGGGGCACCGTACGTCTGTGGTGATGTGTCGGATCCCCGGCTGGCTCCTGAGGCGGTGGCTGCAGCGCTCGACACGTCGAGGACGAAGACGGTCGACATGCTCGTCAACGCCGCGGGCGTCGCCTGGTTCGATGATGCGGGGCTTCCGACCCCTCCGTTCGTCGACGGCTCCATCGTCGACATGGACCTCGAGGCGTGGGTTCGCGTGCTGGCGATCAACCTCACCGGGCCGATGCTCTTCGCGCGCGCAGTGCTACCCCGCATGCAGGCGCAGGGCGCGGGATCGATCGTGCACATCGCCAGCATCGCGGGCCTGCGGCTCGCGGACGGCGCACTCGATGCCTACCAGGTCTCCAAGGCCGGTTTGATCAGCCTGTCGCGCGCGATCGCCGCTCAGTACGGTCCGGATGGCGTCCGGTCCAACACTGTGTGTCCAGGTGCCATCGTCACGCCGATGATCGCGGGCATCTACGAGCGTGATCCTGCCCGGGAGCAGTCGATGGCGCAACGCGTGCCGCTTCGACGCGTGGGTACGGCCGGAGACGTCTGCTCGGCAGTCGTCTATCTGCTCTCCGACGACTCGTCGTTCGTCACTGGGACCGACCTCGTCGTCGATGGTGGGTGGCTCACCAACATCGGGTGAGCCATCCATCTCGGCTACCGGCTCAGCCAGGACTCGATGGTGTGCCGGGTCTCGTTGATGTGAGCAGTCATCGTGGCTGCCGCCAAGTCGGCGTCCTTGCCGCGGATCGCGCCGAGGATCTCGGCGTGGTGGTCGTTGGCGTTGTCCTCGATGTGGCCGAAGATCGCGCCGACGGGCAGCCACATCCGGCTCCGTGCCTGGGCGACCGAGTCGACGAGCTGCTGATTGCCGGAGGCCTCCGCGATCCCGAGGTGGAACGCCGAGTCGAGGAGCTGGAACTCGGTGACCTGTGCCGTGGACGCGTCGGCGCCGCGGCCAGCCTTGATCGTCTCGTCCATGCGGCTCACGAGGTCGGCCAGCTTGGGAAGGTCGGCGGACTTGCGGCGCTCGGCGGCCAGGCGTGCGGCGCCGGACTCGACGATGACGCGGAAGTCGAACGCGTCGCGCACCGCTACCCGATTCCGCTTCAGCTCGTGCCTGGCCTCCACGGGGTCGTACGTCGGCTCGAGCACGAGGAAGCCGCCTCCGCGCCCCCGTCTCACGGAGATCCGTCCCTCGCGCTCCAGGACCGCCACTGCAGCGCGGACAGTGGTCCGCGACACGTCGAGCATCTCCGCGAGATCGCGCTCGGACGGCAACCTGTCGCCGGGGCGGAACTGCCCGGCGTCCATCGAGCGTCGAATCTGGTCCAGGACCAGCTCGTGCGCCGCGATCTGCCGGATCGGTCCTAGGTTCGCCACCTCGGTCACGGCCATCTCCTCATCCTCCTCGGATCGCGCCCTGCGACTCACTCGGCCCGTACGGGCAGCGTCGAATCTCAGAAAAGACCTAGAGGTCTTGTCTTTAGTCCAATTGCTGCGTACGGTGCTTCAGTATATATGGCCCGGCTTTTAGACCCTTGTCACGGAGAAGCGATGTTCTACCCCCTCACTGTCAACGACTTCCTGACCCGGGCGGTCACTGTCTTCCCTGACCGCACCGCCGTCGTCGACGAGCCCCTCATCGGCCACGCCTGGCAGCAGATCACCTATCGCGATCTCTCGGCGCGAAGCCGCTCGCTCGCCGCGACCCTGGATGCTCTGGCCGTCCCCGTCGGCGGACGGGTGGCGATCCTGTCCCAGAATTCCGCGCGCATGCTCACCGCCTTCTACGGCGTCAGTGGGTCCGGCCGGATCCTCGTCCCGATCAACTTCCGCCTCACGGCGGGGGAGGTCGACTACATCCTGGAGCACAGCGGCGCCGAGGTGCTTCTCGTCGACCCCTCGCTCCAGGGGATCGCCGACGAGGTCCGGTGCCGGCACACGTTCGTCTTCGGAGAAGATGACGAGCCGCTGTGGACCAATGCTGCGACGCCGCGGGAATGGGTGGCCGACGAAGCGGCCACGGCGACCATCAACTACACATCCGGGACGACCGCGCGCCCCAAGGGCGTCCAGTTGACCCACCGCAACCTCTGGCTCAACGCCGCCACCTTCGGCTGGCATCTCGGGATCGACGAGGACGAGACCTACCTGCACACGCTTCCCATGTTCCATGCCAACGGGTGGGGCATGCCGTATGCCATCACGGGCTTCGGAGGCACCCACATCATCCTGCGCCAGGTGGACGGCGCCGAGATCCTCCGCCGCGTCGAGCGGCACGGGGTGACGCTGATGTGCGGCGCACCGGCGGTGATGGCTGCCGTGCTGGATGCTGCCCAGACGTGGGAGGGGCCTGTTCCTGGGCGCGACCGCGTCCGGGTCGTCGTCGCCGGAGCGCCGCCTCCCACGCGTCTCATCGAGCGCATCCGGGACGAGCTGGGGTGGGAGCTCATCCAGATCTATGGTCTGACTGAGACCTCGCCCTTCATCACGATGTCGCGGATGCGTCGCGAGTGGCGCGACCTGCCAAGCCTCGAGCAAGCGCGTCTCCTGGGGAGGGCCGGGGCCCCGGCGATCGGCGTCCGCGTGGGAGTTGCGCCCGACGGTGAGGTGCTCGTGGCGAGCAACCACAACCTCGAGGGCTACTGGCAGAACCCCGAGGAGACTGCCCGGGCGCAACAGGACAACGTCTTCCATACGGGCGACGGCGGTGCCATCACGGACGGCTACCTCACCATTCAGGACCGCAAGAAGGACGTCATCGTCTCCGGCGGGGAGAACGTCTCCTCGATCGAGGTAGAGGATGTCCTGGCCAGTCACCCGGCCGTGCGCGAGGCCGCCGTCATCGGCATTCCGGACGAACAGTGGGGCGAGCTCGTCACCGCGCTCGTCGTGGCGCAGGCCGAAGTGTCGGCGAGCGAGCTGATGGCCTACTGCCGCGAGCGCCTCGCCGGCTACAAGACCCCTAAGCGAATCGAGTTCCGCACCGAGCTCGCGCGCACCACGACAGGCAAGCTGCAGAAGTTCAAGCTTCGGCAGGACTTCTGGGGCGACCGCGAGCGGCAGGTCAACTAGACACCAGCCGGCGCTGGAGGCTGCTCGGGCGGCCAGCGCTTGTCACGCACGTCGCCGTGTCGGCGCATCAAAAAAGGTCGAAAGACCGAGGCAATGAAACATAAATGACAGCAGTGGTCATGCGCTGCCACAACGAGAGGTATCACAGTGACCGGGAAAGTGATCGTCACCGGCGGCGGCGGAGTCATCGGCCGCGCCATCTGCGCCCGGCTCGCGGAGGGTGGATACGAGCCCGTCGCCGCGGACCTGGAGTCATCGATCCCTGAGGGGGCTGATGCCTTCGGCCACCGGTTCGTCGTGATGGACGTCACCTGCGGGGACTCGGTCCGCCGCGCCGTGGGCGGGGTCGTGGACGACGGCGAGCGGCTCGCGGGTGTCGTCAACTGCGCGGGCATCCTCCGCGACTCGTTCGTCGGGGAGCTCGACGAAGCCAAGCTGGAGCTGATGTTCCAGGTCAACATCGCCGGGATGGCTCGGGTGGTGGAGGCGACTGCGGGCTTGGTCGCCGATGGTGGCTCCATCGTGAACATCGGCTCGCTGACCGGGCACTTCGGCCGGTTCACCGGTGCGTCGGTGTACGGCGCGACCAAGGCGGGGATCGCGGCCTACACCCGCTACCTCGCCGCCGAGCTCGCGCCTCGGGGCATCCGGGTGAACAACGTCGCGCCCGGTGTCATCCGGGCGCCGATGAGCGAGTCGATGGCGCGCGTCTCCGGCGGCGAGGAGGCGGCGGCCGCCCACGCCATGCTCAAGCGCATCGGCGAGCCGGAGGAGGTCGCCGAGGTCGTCGAGTTCCTCATCTCCGCGCGATCCTCCTTCGTCACCGCTCAGACCATCCTCGTCGACGGCGGTGTGGTCGCATGGTGACCGCCGCGTCACCCGTCCTGCGGGCCAGCTGCGTGGAGGCCGCGAACGCAGAGGCGTTCGACCGTCTGGACGCAGCCGACCCCTGGGTGGTCGATGTGGCGCCGGCCCGGGAGGCCATCCCCGGCTACGGGGAGAACCTCGTCCTCACCTCGGGCGCGCCCATGGCCTGGGAGGCGTACGTCGGCGGCCAGCGCGAGGCTCTCATCGGCGGTGCTCTCTTCGAGGGCCTCGCGCGCACTCGTCAGGAGGCGATCGACGGCTTCGCGTCAGGCGACATCTCGATCGGCGCGTGCCATGACTACGGCGCTGTCGGCTCGCTGGCCGGCATATACACCGCCTCCATGCCGGTCTTCGTCGTCGAGAACCGTGCGCACGGCAACATCGGGTACTGCAACTTCTACGAAGGCAAGGAGCCGCGCCGCCTCAACTACGGCTGTTACGACGAAGGCGTCCACGAGCGGCTCGAGCACGTCAACACGGTGCTTGCGCCAGTCGTGGGGGAGGCGATCCGGCGGACCGGTGGTGTGGCGCTCAAACCACTGATCGCTCGGGCTCTGCGCATGGGTGACGAGGTGCACAGTCGGAACGCCGCTGCATCGGTCCTCTTCAGCCGCGCGATTCTGCCAGCCGTCCTCGACATGGTGCGAGACGACTTCCCTGGCGTCCGCGAGACCATGCTGCACCTTGCTGAGAACGACTACTTCTTCCTGCGACTCTCCATGGCGGCCGCCAAGGCCTCCGCCGACGCGATGGTCGTCCCTGGCTCGACGCTGGTCTCGGCGATGGCCTTCAACTGCCGCGGCTTCGCCATCAAGCTCGCAGGACTGGGGGACCAGTGGTTCGAGGGCCCGCCGCCCGTTCACGAGGGCAAGCTCTTCGCTGGTCATCGCGAGGATGAGATCACCTGGATGGGTGGGGAGTCGCCGATCACCGAGACCGTCGGCCTCGGAGGGTTCGCCCAGGCTTGCGCGCTCACCTTGCAGGAGTACCAAGGCGGATCCGCCGACGTCATGATCGCGCGGAACCGAGAGATGTACGAGATCACGCACGGCGAGAGCTCGACGTACCGCATCCCCTTGTTCGACTTCCGTGGCACGCCGACCGCCGTTGACGCCCGCAAGGTGCTCGCGACCGGCATCACGCCGGTCATGGATGTCGGCCTCGCGGGCCGCGACGGGGGCCAGATCGGCGCCGGGATCATCCGCGCGCCTCGCGACTGCTTCGAGATGGCCTTGGCTGCCCTCGGCGAGAGTCTTGACGCCCGCCGTAATGGTTGAAAGACTAGTCCAAATAACCAATCGACACGACGAGACGGTGGTCATCATGGACTCTGCGAACTCGACGGCGTCCCTGGAGTCCAGGGCTCATGACGTCGCGATCATCGGCACCGGCTTCAGCGGCATCGCGGCCGCGACGGCTCTGATCAGGGAGGGCGTTCACGACTTCGTGATGTTCGAGCGCTCCGAGGACATCGGCGGCACCTGGCTGGTGAACCGCTATCCCGGAGCGGAGGTCGACCTCGAGTCGCACATCTACTCCTTCTCGTTCGAGCCACACGACTGGACGCGAACGCACGCCAACTGGCATGAGCTGCTCGAGTATCTGCAGGGCGTCGCCCGCAAGTGGGGTCTCTACGAGCGAACGCTGCTCAACACCGGTGTCGCCACCCTCACGTGGGACGAGTCTTCGAAGACGTGGATGATCCAGGACGAGGCGGGTCGCTCTCACGGGCCGTTCAAGGCGGTCGTCTCAGCCGTCGGTTTCCTCAACACGCCGCTGATCCCGCCCTTCCTCCGCGGAGAGACGGTGTTCGAAGGCGACCTGTGCCACACCTCGACGTGGCGCGACGAGCTCACGCTGCAGGACAAGGCGATCGGCGTCCTCGGGACCGGCTCGTCCGCGGTGCAGGTCGTGACCGAGGCCGAGCGGCAGGGCAAGTCCGTCAAGGTCTTCCAGATCGAGCCGAACTGGCTGCTCCCGAAGAACGCGCGCGACTTCACCCCGGCTGAGCGTCGGTGGAACCGGCTCAAGCCCGTCTACTACTTCCGCCGCTACCGCCTCTACCTCGACTACGACCTGCGTCAGTACAACGCCAGCCATGCGCGGGCGGACGGTCGGGTGAACAGGAAGCGCCTGAAGGCGGCGAAGGAGTATCTCCACCAGGAGGTCGGCTCGCGGCCCGAGCTCGAGAGGCTTCTCACTCCGGACTTCTCCATCGAGGCGCGTCGCACGGTCATCAGCGACACCTACTACAAGAGCCTGCTCTCGCCGAAGGTCGAGCTCATCCCTCACGCCGTCACCGAGGTCACCCCGGCCGGGGTGGTGGACGCCGCGGGGGAGAAGCACGACCTCGACATGATCGTGCTCGCGACCGGCTTCGATGCGGCCAACTTCATCAGCACCTACCGGACCGTCGGAGAGAACGGCATCGTCCTGCGCGAGCAGTGGGAGGGAGGTGCCGACGCGTTCCTGGGTGTCATGACACCCAACTTCCCCAACTTCTTCATGATCTTCGGTCCGAACACCAGCGGCATCCCGCTGGTCACCTACTACGAGGCGCAGGCCAGGTTCGCCGCCAAGGTGATCAAGAAGCTGGCGGCGGGGAAGGCTCGCAAGGTCACGGTCAAGGGCTATATGCACAGCCTCTACAACCGACGCCTCCAGCGCCGTCTCGCCAAGACGGTGTGGACCGAGGTGCCGAGCTACTTCCACGGCACCAGCGGGAAGATCATCAGCCAGTGGCCCTACAGCCCGACCTCCTACATCATCGGGCTGCGCTTGGCGCGCTGGTTCGGCATCGACGCGCGGTAGCCGCGACATGGGTGCCGTGGATCAGAAGGTCATCGTCGTGACCGGAGCGGCCGGTGCGATCGGCCGAGCGAGCGTTGCTGCCCTCGTCGGGGAAGGCGCCACGGTCGTCGGCATCGACCTGCGCGAGGTCGACGACACCGGTGCGCATGCGTTCCTCGGCTGCGACCTGACCGTGGAGGACGACGTTCGTGACCTCTATGCGAGCGTGGTCGAGAAGTACGGGCGCATCGACGGCCTGTTCAACAACGCCGGCGTCGCGCTGGCAGAGGACACCTCCGTTCTCGTCGAGGACCTCAGCATCTTCGACCGCACGTTGCGGGTCAACGTGGACAGCGTGCTGCTGTGCTGCAAGCACGGGATCGGGCACCTGATCGCGTCAGGTGGTGGTGCCGTCGTGAACACCGCATCCCTCGTGGCGTCGATGGGCTCCGCCGTCTCGCAGATCGGATACACGGCCTCGAAGGGCGCCGTGGTCGCGATGTCGCGCGAGATGGCAGTCGAGTTCGCCCGCAAGGGAGTGCGCGTCAACACGCTGAGCCCTGGCCCCGTCCGCTCACCGATGCTGGACGCGCTCTTCACCCCCGACCAGATCGCACGGCGCATGGTGCACGTGCCGGCCGGACGGTTCGGGACAGCGGAGGAGATGGCCGCCGCCGCGGTCTTCCTCCTGAGCGATGCCTCGAGCTTCGTCAACGGCTTCGAGCTCGTCGTCGACGGAGGCATCTCCGCGGCGTACGTCACCCCCGAGGACTAGCCCACGAAATGGATCAAAGGAGACGATGAGGTCATGAACCATCCGATGAACCGACGCATGCTGTTGACGCGTCGGCCGACCTGGACGGCCACACTCGAGGACTTCACCCTGGAGGAGGCGCCCGCACCAGAGCCCGGGCCGGGCGAGGTCCTGGTCCGCGTCCTGTGGATCGCCTTCGACCCGGCGATGCGGGGGTGGATGAACGACGGGCCGTCGTACGCGCCTCCGGTTCCCCTCGGCGGGGTCATGCGCGGCCACGGTGTCGGCGAGGTCGTCGAGTCCGGCGTGGAGGGCGTCGGTGCCGGCACCCTCGTGACCGGGAACTTCGGATGGCAGACCCATGCCCTGGCTGCGTTCGAGGAGGGGACGCTCGGCCAGCTCGAGCATGTCCACGACCCCAGCGCGAGCCGGCCGGTCGCCCGCCGGGTGCCGCAGGGTGTTCCTCCCACCGCGGCCCTCGGTGTCCTCGGCACCACCGGTCTGACCGCCTACTTCGGGATGCTGGAGCTCGGCGAGCCGCGGCCCGGGGACGTCGTCCTCGTCTCGGGCGCCGCGGGAGCGACCGGCTCGGTGGCCGGTCAGCTGGCGAAGCTGGCCGGCGCCACGGTCATCGGGATCGCGGGCGGCCCGACGAAGGTCCAGTGGCTCACCGACGTCGCCGGGTTCGATCACGTGATCGACTACAAGTCCGAGGACGTGGCCGAGCGCCTCGCCAAGCTGGCCCCGCGGGGTGTCGACGTCTTCTTCGACAACGTGGCGGGCAGGATCCTCGAAGCGGGCATCTCCAACATCGCCCAGCGGGGGACTGTCGTGCTCTGCGGAGGGATCTCCAGTGGCTATTCCGACGAGGCGGTGGCCTACGGGCCGACGAACCTGTCGACGATCACCGTTCGTAGCGGCACGATGAAGGGCTTCATCGTGACGGACTTCGCAGACCGATTCGACGTCGCGACCGAGCGGCTGACCGACTGGATCGGCGAGGAGCGCCTGGTGTGGGCCGAGGACATCGTGGACGGAGACGTCACCGACGCCGTCTCGACCATGAACCGGCTCTTCGACGGCAAGAACCTCGGGAAGCAGATCCTGCAGCTGGGCGTTCCCGCCCAGTACTGACGACTCAACAGGCCGCCGTGGCACCCACGAGGGGGCCACGGCGGCCTTGACCTGTGAGGTCACCCGCCGGACGTCGCCGATGGCGGGACCGCCCCCACATCCGTGTAGGCGTGGGCCGGGATGTGGCGGAGATCCTTGTAGATCGACCAGGTGCACACACGTCGCCCAGCGCCATCCGCAGTTGGTCGCACCGGCGGCTCGATCACCCGCAGTGGGATGCCGATCAGCTCGATCGGCGCTCGCTGCTGAAGTTGGCAGCAGTGCGCGCAGTACAGACACACGCCCTTGGTGTTCCACGCCCAGTTGTGCTCGTTGCTCGTGAACTCCCTGGGATCGCGCTCGGCTGGATCCGAGTCGTCGTAGGTCCGGCCACCGGAGCCGCAGGGGGCGAACTCGAGCACCCACCGTTCCCGCTCCTCCCTGACCGTGAAGCGGCCATCGCGGGAGGGGCCGGTGAGATGTCCCCGCACCGCCTCGAAGATGTCCAGGCCCAGGCGCTCGACTGACTGCTCCCACGGATGAGCCGCGGGGTCGTACTTGCCTGGGATGCCGGCGTAGTAGTCGCGCAGCAGTGCGTCCCAGAGCGGGCCGACGCTGGCCTCGCCGAGGGAGGCGGCGGCAAGGGCGAAGAGTGCCGCGAGCCGATCGGTCGCCGGGTCGTGTACGGCGAGCCATGTCGATCGTGCAGCCTCGAGCTCCTGGGCCGCCTGCGGGTCGCCGCGGGTGCCCAGCTCCTCGAACCGGGCGATGCGCTCGAGGTAGCGCCTCCATCCGCCCTCGAGCTCCGCTCGGACCCGCGCGGCATCCGCATGCGCGGGTCCGAGCGCCGACTCAGGCACATCCGACTGGGCAAGCAAAGCCGGAAGCTCGTCGAGCCAGCGAACGTAGAGGTCGAAGGCCTCCTGTGCCTCCTGGACGGTCATCCGCGCCAGCGCGGCGGCATCGTCTCCTCGACCTTCCTCGAGAGCGTCGAGAGCGAGGGAGTACGAGGACCGGCCTTGCTCGGTCCAGGGGTCGGACCGGACGTCGTGGCCGAGCGCGTCAGAGAATCGTGTCGGCCCCACCGGCGTCAAGCGCGCTCGAAGAGGCGACGCTTCTCCCAGTCCGTCACGGTCTCGGTGAGGAAGGCCAGCTCCTCCTCCTGGCCGAGGATGAGGAGGTGGCGGTGCACCTCGGCGCCGAGGGCCTCGCGTAGCCCGCGGCTCTGGGCGAACTGTGCGATCGCCTGCGGCAACGAGGTGGCCAGGGTGGGGACGTCGGTCCGTGTGTACATGTCACCCGTCTCCAGCGTCGGCATGGCGAGGCGCGCCTCGATGCCGCTTGCGCCGCCGGCTGCCATGGCTGCGAGCGCCACGTAAGGGTTGACGTCGGCTCCCGGGACGCGGTTCTCCACACGCCTGGTAGGTCCGGATCCGACGAGTCGGAGCGCGCAGGTCCGGTTCTCGTCGCCGACCGCGATGGCGGTCGGCGCGAAGGAGTGGGGTTGGAAGCGCCGGTAGGAGTTCAAGGTGGGGGCATACATCAACGTGGCTTCCGCCATCCCGCGTGCCGCCCCCGCTACGTAGCCGTCGAACTCTGGCTGGTCACCGAGCGGCCGGGTCCCGGAGTGGTCCCACAGGCTCGTGTGGATGTGGCATGAGCTGCCCTCACCGTCGATCGTCCACTTGGCCATGAAGGTGGCGGAGACACCCTTGCGGGCAGCGATGCTCTTCACGCCGAACTTGTAGAGGAAGTGTCGATCGGCCATCTCGAGAGCGCCGGCGTGCTTGAGGTTGATCTCCTGCTGTCCGAATCCGTACTCGTGGGCGTATCCCTCGGTCTCGACGCCGGCCAGATCCATCTGGCGGATGACCTCCTCGACGAAGGGCTCGGCCTTGATCGCCGCGACCGCGTCGTAGGCCGCGTGGTACCGGCTGGCCGCGGTCAGCCCACGGTGCTCCGCATTCCAGGCGGTCTCATAAGACTCGTCAAAGAGGTAGAACTCGAGCTCGGTCGCGGCCTGGACGGTGACCCCGAGCGCGGCCAGCCGCTCCAGTTGGGTCTTCAGGATCTGTCGCGGCGCGTACGCCAGGGGAGAGCCATCGGGCAAGGTGGGATCGCAGATCACGACGGGAAGCCGTGGCAGCCAGGGAAGACGCCGCAGCGTCGCGACGTCGGGAACCAGTGGGACGTCAGGGGCGCCAGCGCCCATCCCGCCGACGTGGTCGAGACCCAGTCGGACGTTCTGCTCGACGTCAACGCCCCAGAGCATGAGCGGCACCTTGAACGCGCCGACCTGGTCATACTCCTTGAGAAACCGCTCCGTGGGGACCCGCTCCGCCAGGCATCGCCCGCTGTTGTCGGGCGTGATGAGCGTGACCCCGTCGACGAGCCCGGCAACCGCCTCGGATCGGAGCTGCTCCAACGACATTGGGCCGTACGAGAGGCGGTCCGGCCCGATCGCCGTCGTCGCGCCGTCGCGAGAGGTGGACATGGGATTCATCAGTACTCCTCAGAAGGCGAGCTTGCCGCTTTGGTCCAGCAAGTAGACCTAAACCGTAAGTCGCGCAGGTCACACTGTCAACGAGTCGGGCGTTGACAGGTGCAGTTAAAGGTCGGAAGATCGATCCAATGGGTCAATCGGTTGGCCCGGAGCAGGAACAAGGAGAACCAGCCATGTCCGCAACAAGAGATCCCCAGGTGAGCGCGAGCTCCCAGGGCGACAAGGCCGCGCTGCTCCACCGGGGGCTGGGGGTCGGCTCGATCGTCTTCATGGTGGTCGCCGCAGTCGCGCCCCTCGGCGCCGCGTGCGCCGTCATTCCGTTGGTCTTCGCTCTCGGCGGCAACGCCTCGGCGCCGCTGTACTTCGTGGCGGCGGCCATCGTGCTGTATGTCTTCGCCGTCGGCTTCACGCTCATGAGCCGCCACGTCAAGAACGCTGGAGCGTTCTACTCCTACGTCCAGGCGGGACTGGGCAAGATCCCCGGGGCCGGGACGGCCTCGCTGGCGCTGGCGTCCTACGTCATCCTGCTGATAGCCCTCTACGCGCTGCTCGGCGTCGCCGCCGCGGCGGCGCTCGACCAGTATCTCGGTCTGAGCGTCTCGTGGTGGGTGTGCTCGTTCTCGTTCCTCGTCATCATCTCCCTGCTCGGCTACCGCGACATCGAGGTGAGTGCGAAGGTGCTGGGAGTGGCGCTGGTCCTCGAGGCCCTGGTCGTGCTGATCGTCGACTTCGCGGTCTTCGTCAAGGGCGGCGACAACGGCCTCTCGGCCGCGCCGCTGAACCCGAGTCACCTCTTCGACGGCGCACCGGGGCTCGGACTCATGTTCGCGTTCTTCGCGTTCGTCGGCTTCGAGGCGACGGCCGTGTTCCGCAGCGAGGCGAAGGATCCTGAGCGCACCATTCCCCGGGCCACCTACATCGCGGTGGCGATCATCGGTGGTCTCTACGCTCTCACGTCCTTCGCCGTGGCCAACGGCCTGGGTGTGGCGCGGGCAGCGGCGGTCGCCGGCGCCGATCCCTCCACGGTGATGCAGGGCCTCGCGGGTCGATACGCCGGCTCGGTCATCGAGGACGCGGTCATCCTTCTCCTGGTCAGCAGCGTGTTCGCCTGCTGCCTCTCGTTCCACAACGTGGTCGCCCGCTACCAGTTCAACCTCGCCAATGGTCGGGTGCTGCCTGCCTACATCGGCGAGGTTCACCCGAGGCATAGGGCGCCGTCGCGCTCCTCGGTCGTCGTCACCGTCGTCTCGGCCGGAGCGCTCGGAGCGCTGACGGCTGCCGGCCTCGACCCGATCACCGAGATCTACACCTGGCTCTCCGGTGCCGCCACGTTGGGGATCCTGCTGCTGATGCTCCTGACCAGCATCGCCGTGGTCGCATTCCACCAGCGTGGGGAAGGTCAGGACCCGGTGTGGAACTCCGTCATCGCGCCGGTCCTGTCGTTCGCGGCTCTCGCCTTCGTCGTCTACCTCGTGCTGGACAACCTCGACCTCTTGGTCGGTGGTCGAGCCGCCGCTGACTGGGTGTGCGTGGGGCTGGGCGCCGCGTTCGTCGCCGGAGCGGCGATGACCGCCATCGCCCGGGCGACCTCACCTGGGAGATACGCGCAGATCCTGGAGAACTGACGCGGCCCCGTGTGAGCGGGTCGGGTGGCGTCGTCGGTCGTCCTCCGGCGGCGCTACCTGGCGGCCCGCGCCCTCCGGCGCTCCCAGGGCAGGGTGAAGACGACCGCCCAGATCGCGAGCAGGATGCCCATCGCGGCGAGCACGTACCACGGCCACGGTCCGAGGAGGTCGAGCGCGCTGGCCGTCGCCGGCTTGTCGACGAGGTATCCGTAGTTGGCGCCCACGACGACGTCGAACGTGTAGGCCACCGCCGCCCACACCAGCACGGCAGCGACGGTCCTCCGGTAGAGCCGCCACGTCGGGTGAAGCCCGAGGCCCCAGACGAGATAGACCGCGGCCCAGACGACGGACATGTGCCGAAACCAGAACCCGAACCACTGCGGGTGGGGGAACGGCTCGGTCAGCGCCGGGGTGAGGATCGCCATCAGCGTGAGGGTGAGGCCGACGTAGTAGGTGAACGCCGTCGAGCGGGGTCCGCGGGTCCACAGGGCGAAGATCGCGCTGTAGTCGGCCAGGTCCGAGAGCTGCAGCGGCCAGGAGCTCCGCACGTTCATCTGACCGGGCGTGACCCAGTAGATCTGCAAGGCCACGACGACGAGAAGGCTGACGGCGGCGAACCCGCGGCGTACGACGACCTCCACAGTGGTGTCGCGGTGGCGGCGACCCCACCAGGCGACGCCGACGGCGCCGACCGCGGTGACCAGCATGATCAGGTAGTGCTGACCCGACCACGCATGGAAGCGGTCCTCGGCGAGCATGGGACTCACCAGTCGAGGATGCAGCAGGAGGGTGAGAACGTCATCCTCCCGGCGGATGGGCGCGCATCGGCACGATGAGCCAGAGGACGACGTACCCGACGACGGCCACGACGCCCGCGGCGACCCCCGCGGCCATGCCGGCCGCGAGGTCGAAGGCGAGGAACACGACGCCGCACATGGAGAGCGCCGCGAGGACGAGGCCGGCGCGGGCGATCCTGTTCGCGACGTCCACCAGCCAGGGTCGCACGCCGCGGCGGAACAGGATGCGGTGATAGGCGACCGGTGCGAGGACCGCCGCGGTGGCGGCGACCGCGAGGCTCAGGACCACGAGGTACGCCGCCTTCTCCACCTGGTCCAGCGTGTGGAACCTGTCGGTGTAGGGGAGGGCGATGAGGAACCCGATGAGCACCTGCACACCGACCTGGATCGCGCGGAGCTCCTGGATGAGCTCGGTCCAGTTGCGGTTGATCGTCTGGTCGGACAGGTCGGCGGCCGGCGGTGTGGGCTCCGGCGTCGTCATTCCCCGACCGTAGCGGCGTCGCCGCCCGGAGTGTAGGCATCCGCCGCGCCCGGCCGTGAGTGTCTCGACCACCTGGAGGTGGTCGGGACACTCACTCCTCCGGGTGGGGGCTGCCGTGTCCGAATCCCGCCAGCCGATGTCGGTGGCGTGAGGGAGGATGAGGGCATGTCGTTGGATCCGCAGGCGTGCTACCGGGCGGTGCAGAGCCGTGACCGGCGCTTCGACGGCACGTTCTACACGGCCGTGCGCACCACGGGGATCTACTGCCGACCCTCGTGTCCGGCACGGACGCCGTCCTTCGGCAACGTCTCCTTCCATCCGAGCGCCGCCAGCGCGCAGGCGGCCGGCTACCGCGCCTGCAAGCGCTGCCTTCCCGACGCCACCCCGGGCAGCCCGGAGTGGGATGTCGCCGGCACGGTCGCCGGTCGGGCGATGCGGCTGATCGCCGACGGAGTCGTCGACCGCGAAGGGGTGGAAGGCCTGGCGCAGCGCATTGGCTACACCACACGGCACCTGAGCCGCCTGCTCAACGCCGAGCTGGGCGCCGGCCCGCTCGCTCTCGCGAGGGCACGCCGCGCGCAGACCGCACGCATCCTTGTCGAGACCACCTCGCTCGGGTTCGCCGACGTGGCCTTCGCGGCCGGCTTCGCCAGCGTGCGGCAGTTCAACGACACCGTGCGGGAGGTCTACGACGTCACGCCGAGCGACCTGCGCCGCGGGCGCGCGAGGTCGCACCGCCCGACGAGCCCGGGGGCCGTGGAGATGCGCCTCGCGGTGCGGACGCCCTTCGCCGGCCGTGCGCTGCACGCCTTCCTCGCGGCGCATGCCGTCGCGGGCGTGGAGCTGGCGGGGGAAGGCTGGTATTCGCGCACGCTGGACCTTCCCCACGGTCCTGGGTCAGTCCGGCTCGAGCTCGCGGACGCTCTGCAGGACGGTGGGACCGCGTTCGTGCCGGCGGTTCTGCGGCTGACCGACCTGCGCGACACCGCTGCGGCGGTCGAACGCGCCCGGCGCCTCCTCGACGCCGACTGTGACCCCGTCGCGGTGGCCGAGCAGCTCGGCGCCGATCCTCTGGTGGGTCATCTCGTGCGGCGTACGCCGGGCCTGCGTGTCGCCGGCCACGTCGACGGCGGCGAGCTCGCGATCCGCACCGTCGTGGGCCAGCAGGTCAGTGTGTCGGGCGCGAGCACCGTGCTGGGCCGCCTCGTCGAGTCGCACGGCACCCCGGTCCAGACCGGCGTCGACGGCCTGACCCACTTGTTTCCGCGGCCGAGTGCGCTCGCCGACATCGATCCCGCGACGCTGCCGATGCCGCAAGCGCGTGGATGCGCGATCGCCGCGCTGGCCGGTGCCCTCGCGGCCGGCGACATCGCTCTCGACCGGGGCGCCGACCGGGCGGAGGTGCGCGACCGGCTGCTGGCCCTCCCCGGCATCGGGCCGTGGACGGCGGACTACATCGCGATGCGCGCGCTCGGCGACCCCGACGTGTTCCTGCCCACCGACATCGGCGTGCGGCGCGCCCTCGTGGCTCTGGGTCATCCGCCCGGCGCGGCCGACCCGGAGGAGTGGCGCCCGTGGCGCTCCTACGCCCTCATGCACCTGTGGCACAGCCTCGACCTCGACCTGTTGGAGTCCCCCTGATGTGGACCGTCATCGACTCGCCCGTCGGCGACCTGCGCCTCGTCGAGCACGACGGCGCCATCACCGCCATCGAGTTCTGGCCCTTCCGCGACTCGACCGCCCGACCGCTCGGAGACCGCAGTGACGAGCACCCGGTGCTGCTGGAGTGCGGTCGCCAGCTGCGTGCCTACTTCGACGGCGAGCTCACGGAGTTCGACCTGCCCCTCGCGCCTGCGGGCACGCCGTTCCAGCAGCGGGTCTGGGCCGAGCTCCTCGCCGTCGGCTTCGGCAGGACGGCGACGTACGGCGAGATCGCCCACCGGCTCGGCATGACCAACGCCGCCTCACGCGCGGTCGGCCTCGCCAACGGCCGCAACCCCATCCCGATCGTCATCCCGTGCCACCGCGTCATCGGCGCGAACGGCACCCTCACCGGCTATGCCGGCGGTCTCGAGCGCAAGCAGCTCCTGCTCACCCTGGAGACGGACTCCCTCTTCTGACGAACCCCGGGTTGTCGTTCGCCGAACCCCGGGTTGTCGTTCGCCGAACCCCGGGTTGTCGTTCGCCGAACCCCGGGTTGTCGTCCTCAGCGGACGCGGCCGAGGGCGACGGCGGCGTACATGAGCGCAGCGGCGGTCTCGCCGTCGTCGATCTGGCCCGAGCCGAGCATCCCGAACAGGTCCGGCCACGAGAGCTCCTCCACGCCGGTGATGCCCTCGCCGGCCAGGCCACCACCCTCGCCGACGCGGGTCAGGCCGGTGGCGAGCACGACATGCCCGGGGGCGTTGCTCACGCCGTTGAGCGAGAACACGTCCGACAGCAGCCGCAGCTCGGCCGCGTCGTACCCCGTCTCCTCCTGCAGCTCCCGCCGCGCGGCGACCAGCACGTCCTCGCCGTCGGTCCCTCCCGCGGGCACCTCGAGCGACTCTCGGCCGATCGTGTAGCGATGCTGTCGCACCAGCACGACCCGGTCGTCGTCGGTGACCGGCACGACGAAGACAGCGGGGTGCTGCAGGTCGAGCACGCCATAGATGCCGGGCGAGCCGTCGGGACGGCGTACGTCGTCCTCGCGGACGCTGATCCACGCGTTCTCATAGACGCGTCGACTTCGCACTGTCTCCCAGGTCACCGCTCCAGCCTAGGAGGAGCCTGCGTCCACGAGAGTCGACCCGGTCGCCTCGCATGCTCGGATCTGATGGCCGTCTCGCCGTGAACGGATCGCTGTCCCGCCGCTACTCGGCGGCGCGACGCAGCGACTCAGACAGCCGCTCCGCCGCGGCGAGGACGGCAGGGGCGTGCATCCGGCCCGGCTGGCGGGAGAGCCGCTCGAGGGGGCCGGAGACGGACACGGCGGCGATGACCTTGCCGCCGGGGGAGCGGACCGGAGCGGAGACGGATGCGACGCCGGCCTCGCGCTCGCCGACCGACTGCGCCCAGCCACGCCGGCGGATGCCGGACAGTGCGGCGGCGGAGAACGCGGCATTCTGCAGACCGCGGTGCATGCGCTCGGGGTCCTCCCAGGCGAGCAGCACCTGCGCGGCCGAGCCGGCCCGCATGGTCAGCTGCGATCCGACCGGGATGGTGTCGCGCAGCCCGGAGGGACGCTCGGCGGCTGCGACGCAGACGCGGGACTCGCCCTGCCGGCGCCAGAGCTGGGCCGACTCGCCCGTGATGTCACGCAGGCGCGCGAGCACGGGACCGGCGGTCGCCAGCAGGCGATCCTCGCCGGCCGCGGCGGACAGCTCGGCCAGCCGCGGGCCCAGCACGAAGCGGCCCTGCATGTCGCGGGCGACGAGGCGGTGGTGCTCGAGGGCCACGGCGAGGCGGTGCGCGGTGGGGCGGGCCAGGCCCGTCGCGGAGACGAGGCCCGCCAGCGTCGCCGGCCCGGACTCCAGTGCGGTCAGCACCAGAGCCGCCTTGTCGAGAACGCCTACGCCGCTGCCGTTGTCCATATTGCAAGACTAATGTCTCACTTTCTGGGATGCAAGCGTATCGTGCCGAGGGCACGCCAGGAGGCGGTCGTCGACGACCGCGGAGCAGAGGAGATCGTCATGGGCAGGACCCTGTCGGAGAAGGTATGGGACGAGCATGTCGTCCGGTCGACCGAGGGGGAGCCGGACCTGCTCTACATCGATCTTCACCTCATCCACGAGGTCACCAGCCCCCAGGCCTTCGACGGCCTTCGGCTGGCAGGTCGACCTGTACGCCGCCCGGACCTGACGCTGGCGACCGAGGACCACAACGTCCCGACCCTCGACTGGGACAAGCCGATCGCGGACCCGGTCAGCCGCACGCAGGTCGAGACGCTGCGCAAGAACGCCGGCGAGTTCGGCGTCCGTCTGCACCCGCTCGGCGACGAGAACCAGGGCATCGTGCACGTCGTCGGTCCGCAGCTGGGCCTCACCCAGCCGGGCATGACGATCGTCTGCGGCGACTCGCACACCAGCACGCACGGGGCGTTCGGCGCGATCGCCTTCGGCATCGGCACCTCCGAGGTCGAGCACGTGCTGGCCACGCAGACGCTGCCGCAGGCCAAGCCGAAGACCATGGCCGTCACCGTCAACGGCTCGCTGCCCGACGGCGTCAGCGCCAAGGACCTCATCCTCACGCTGATCACGCAGACCGGCACGGGTGGCGGTCAGGGCTACATCGTGGAGTATCGCGGGCAGGCGATCCGCGAGCTCTCCATGGAGGCCCGCATGACGATCTGCAACATGTCGATCGAGTGGGGCGCCAAGGCGGGCCTGATTGCGCCGGACCAGACCACCTTCGACTACATCGAGGGCCGCCCCGAGGCGCCGACCGGTGCCGACTGGGACGCTGCTGTCGCGCACTGGAAGACCCTCGTCACCGACGAGGACGCCAGCTTCGACAAGGAGATCGTGCTCGACGCCTCCCAGATCACTCCGTTCGTCACCTGGGGCACCAACCCGGGCCAGGGCGCGCCGCTGGGTGCGACGGTGCCGAGCCCGTCGGACTTCGACAACGAGCAGGACCGCGTCGCCGCCGAGAAGGCCCTGACCTACATGGGTCTCGAGGCCGGCACGCCGCTGCGCGACATCAAGGTGGACACGGTCTTCATCGGCTCGTGCACCAACGGTCGCATTGAGGACCTTCGGGTCGCGGCCGGCATCCTGCAGGGCCGCAAGGTCGACGCCGACACCCGCCTGCTCGTGGTGCCGGGCTCGGTCAAGGTGCGCCTGCAGGCCCAGGACGAGGGCCTCGACGTCATCTTCAAGGAGGCGGGCGCCGAGTGGCGCGGCGCCGGCTGCTCGATGTGCCTGGGCATGAACCCCGACACCCTCGAGCCGGGCGAGCGCTCGGCCTCGACGTCGAACCGCAACTTCGAAGGACGCCAGGGCAAGGGCGGTCGCACCCACCTGGTCTCGCCCCAGGTCGCCGCTGCGACCGCGGTCCGCGGCACCCTCTCCTCGCCGGCCGACCTCGAGCCCGTCGGCGCCGACGCCTGATCCCGGAGGACATCACGATGGACAAGTTCACCTCGCACACCGGCGTCGGCGTGCCGCTGAAGCGCAGCAACGTCGACACCGACCAGATCATCCCGGCCGTCTACCTCAAGCGGGTCACGCGATCCGGCTTCGAGGACGGGCTGTTCGCCGCCTGGCGCAACGACCCAGACTTCGTGCTCAACAACCCGGCCTACAGCGCCGGCACCGTGCTGGTCGCCGGTCCGGACTTCGGCACGGGATCCTCTCGCGAGCACGCCGTCTGGGCGTTGCAAAACTACGGCTTCAAGGCCGTCATCTCCAGCCGCTTCGGCGACATCTTCCGCGGCAACTCCGGCAAGGCCGGTCTCGTCACGGCCCTCGTCGACGAGAAGGTCGTGCAGCGGCTGTGGGACTACCTCGAGGACAGCCCGGGCGGCGAGATCACCGTCGACCTGGAGGCCAAGACCGTGTCCACGCCGGACGGTGCCGTCGAGGACTCCTTCGACATCGACGACTACACCCGCTGGCGTCTGCTCGAGGGGCTCGACGACATCGGCATCACCTTGTCCCACGAGGACGACATCGCGTCCTACGAGGCCTCCCGGCCCTCCTGGAAGCCTGCGACCCTCTGATCCTCGGCCGCTGCCCGCGAAGTGCCGGTTTCCCCAGTGGAAGCCGGCACTTCGCGCATTCCTGCGAGGATTTCGGCATCGACACGCCTTCGGTGGTATCGAAGTCGGGCTTGCGTGATTAGCGTGCGACCTAGGAGGTCGGGCGTGGGCCCGGCTCTCGGGTCGTAGAGAAGGGTCGATCGTGAACAAGTCTCAGCTCATCGACGCGCTGGCGGCGCGGTTCGACGGCAACAAGAAGGCCGCCGCTCACGCGCTCGAGTCAGTGCTCGACACCATCACCCGCGAAGTGGCGCGGGGTGAGAAGGTCGCCATCACCGGCTTCGGGTCGTTCGAGAAGAGGCTTCGGCCGGCTCGGATGGTCCGCAACCCCCAGACCGGTGAGCAGATCAAGACGAAGAAGACGTTCGTCCCGAAGTTCAGCGCCGGCGCGGACCTGAAGAACGTCGTCTCCGGCGTGAAGAAGCTGCCGAAGCTCACCCTGCCCTCGTTGGGCAAGCAGGCGCCCGCGACGAAGGCGGCTCCGGCAAAGGTGGCCGCCGGCCCCGCTACGTCGACGAAGGAGGCCGCTGCCGCCAGCAAGACCACGACGGTCAAGTCGGCTCCGGCGAAGAAGACGACGACGAAGGCTGCTCCGGCGAAGGCTGCGGCGACCAAGAAGGCTGCTCCGGCGAAGGCCGCGGCGACCAAGAAGGCTGCTCCGGCGAAGGCCGCGGCGACGAAGAAGGCTGCCCCGGCCAAGACGACGACGAAGAGGGCCGCCAAGAAGGCCTGAGTCGTCCCGTCCCGACAGCGGGCCGTCCCTCGCGGGGCGGCCCGCTCGCCGTCTCAGGACCGGAGAAGAGCCCCAGGGCAGCGGCAGGGCTCAGGACAGACGGGCGTCGGCGACGACGGCGGCAGTCCTCGGGCCGACACCGAGGGCGATCGCCTGGCGCAGGTCGTCCAGGGCGTCGACATCGCGTCGCAACGTCGCCAGGTCGCCTTCGACGGGGATGGCACCGGCCTCCTGGTGCGCGGCCCGGGAGCCGCTTCCGAAGCGCGGGGTGAACTGCGCGGCGCCGGCCGTGTAGAGCGTGGTGCCGATGCCGTCCGCATCGGCGACGTACGCCGGGCTTCCCCCCGGCACCGACGCCAGTGCCGCGTCAAGGTCGTCCGGTCGCAAGGCCGGCAGGTCACCCGTGAGCGCGACGGGCGTGAGCTCGGGCCAGCGCCGGGCGGCCTCCGCGGCGGCCTGCACCAACGTGCCGTTGAGGTCGTCGGACACGCCGTCCGGGATCGCGACGCACCCCAGTGCCGTCAGCTCGTGGGAGAACCCCGCATCGTCGGTCACGACCAGCACGGCCCCGACGCAGGTCGCGGCGAGGCACGCCGCGGCCGTGTCGAGCGCGAACGCCTCGGCCAGCCGCCGTCGCACCGGATCCGCGACGTCGGCGAGCCGCGACTTCCCGCGGGCGGGCGGCTTCACCGGCAGGAGGATCGCGTGGGTGGCGTGCACGGGCATCAACCGTGATCTTCCCAGGTGACGGATGCCGTCGATCCGGGTGGGGGACCGGTAGCCTCCATCCTCGTGGGCAAGTTCCGGAAGCTGAAGCAGAAGCGCGGCTGGGCCTGGTGGATTGCGGTGCCGGTCATCAAGCCCGTCCTCCTCGCCACCACCAAGCAGCGGTGGGAGGGTGCCGACAACATCCCCGAGACCGGTGGCTGCATCCTCGCGCTCAACCATGTCTCCCACATCGACCCGCTGACGGCGGCCCACATCACCTGGGACTACGGACGGCAGTCGCGCTACCTGGCCAAGGCGGGCCTGTTCAAGAACAAGTGGTTCGCCGCGTTCCTGCGCGCGGCCGGGCAGATCCCGGTGGAGCGCTCGACGGCGGGTGCACGCGCGTTCGACGAGGCGGTCGCGGCGGTCAAGGCCGGAGAGCTGGTGGTCGTCTACGTGGAGGGGTCGATCACGAAGGACCCGGCCGGTTGGCCCATGGTCGGCAAGTCCGGCGCCGCTCGGATCGCCCTGGCCACCGGCGCTCCGGTCGTCCCTGTCGGGCAGTGGGGCGCCCAGGAGCTGCTGCCTGCCTACTCGACGAGGCCGCATCCGTTCCCGCGCAAGACCGTGAGGATGAAGGTCGGTGAGCCGGTCGACCTCTCCGACCTGCTGACTCAGGAGCCGACGACGAAGGTCGTGGCCGAGGCCACGCACCGCATCATGGACGCCATCGTCGACCTCGTCGCCGAGGTCCGCGGCGAGCCGCGTCCCGCCGAGCTGTTCGACCCGCGCAAGGCCGGCGTGAGCTCGACCGGCAACCCGAACAAGAAGCGCAAGAAGTGACGGCCGCTCCCACGACGGGACGCGTCGCCGTCTTCGGCGCAGGCTCGTGGGGCACCGCCTTCTCGGTCGTGCTCGCCGACGCCGGCAACGAGGTCACCATCTGGGCCCGCCGCGAGGAGGTCGCCGACGCGATCAACTCCCAGCACGAGAACCCTGAGTACCACCCGGGCGTGCAGCTTCCTCCGACGATCTCGGCCACCCACGACGTGGACAAGGCCGTGCACGGCGCCGACATCGTCGTGCTCGCCGCTCCGTCGCAGACCCTGCGGGGCAACCTCGTCGAGTGGGCGCCGTCCCTGCCCGCAGGCGCGGTGCTGGTCTCCTTGATGAAGGGTGTCGAGCTGGGCACTCTCGAGCGGATGAGCCAGGTCATCGCCGAGGTGACCGGCGCCGGCCCCGACCGGATCGCCGTCATCAGCGGTCCCAACCTCTCGCCGGAGATCGTGCGTCGTGAGCCGGCCGCCGGCGTCGTCGCGTGTGCCGAGGAAGACGTCGCGCGCATGCTGCAGACGCGCGTCCACAGCCCGGCGTTCCGGCCCTACACCTCGACCGACGTGATCGGCTGCGAGATCGGTGGCGCCTACAAGAACGTCGTCGGCATCGCGACGGGCATGGCCGCCGGACTCGGGTTCGGCGACAACACCCGGTCCTCGGTCATCACGCGCGGGCTCGCCGAGACGGCCAGGCTCGCCACGAAGCTCGGCGCCAACCCGCTGACGCTCATGGGCCTGGCCGGCCTGGGCGACCTGGTCGCCACCTGCTCCTCGCCGCTGTCGCGCAACCGCACCTTCGGCGAGAAGCTCGGACGCGGGATGTCCGTCAGCGACATCGTCGCCCAGACCCGGCAGGTCGCCGAGGGAGCGAAGTCCTGCCACTCGCTGCGCGAGCTCGCCGCACGGCACGACGTGGACGCGCCTGTGGCGCAGTACGTCGACGACGTCGTCGCCGGCCGGATGACCGCCGCGGAGATGATGGACTCGGTGCTGGGTCGGCCGACCAAGGCCGAGACGGACTGAGAGCCGACGCGGGGTCTCTTTGCAGGCTGCTGAGAGGCCCGAGTCGGCGCGAAGTCACACCGACTCGGAGCTCAGCCGAGGCGGCTGAGCGCGTCCTCGAGGTCGACCCACAGGTCCTCGACGTCCTCAATGCCGACGGAGAGACGCACCAGGCCGTCGGGCACCTCGCGCGCCTCGCCCTTCCAGCGGCGACGCCGCTCGAAGGTCGACTCCACGCCGCCGAGAGAGGTCGCGTGCACCCACAGCAGCGTGCCGTGCGTGAGGGACTCGGCCTGCTCGGCCGAGGCCAACACGATCGACACCATCGCGCCCAGGCCGGGATAGCGCACCTGCGTGACAGCGGGGTGCGCCTCGAGCCGACGCGCGAGCTCGGCGGCGTTGGAGGAGGCACGCTCGATCCGCAGTGCCAAGGTGCGCAGCCCCCGCAGCGCCAGCCACGCCTCGAAGGGGCCGGGGATGGCGCCGTACAGGTCGCGCCGCCCCTTGAGCACGTCCCACAGTGCCGGGTCAGCCACGACGACGGCGCCCATGACGACGTCGGAGTGGCCGGCGAGGAACTTCGTTGCCGAGTGCAGCACGATGTCGGCGCCCAGGTGGAGGGGGCGCTGGAGGATCGGGGTGGCGAAGGTGTTGTCGACGACGACGCGCGCCCCGACGTCGTGGGCCGCCGCGATCAGCGTCGGCAGGTCGGCGAGCTCCATGCCCGGGTTCGTCGGCGACTCCAGCCACAGCAGGGCGGTGTCCTCGTCGAGGGCCCGCACGACGGCCTCGGTGTCGCTGACGTCGACCAGGCGAGTCTTGATGCGCCCCCGCGACTCGCGGTCGGCGAGCTGGCCGACGGTGCCGAGGTAGGACTGACCCGCCACGACCACGCTGTCGTCGCCGACCAGGTCGAGGAGGACCGCGGTCGCGGCCTGGCCGCTGGCGAACGACAGCGCCTTCCCGCCCTCCAGTGCCCCGAGGGTGTCCTCGAAGGCGACCCACGCGTCGTTGGTGTAGCGGCCGTACTCCTTCTCGCCCCCGCCGACGTAGGTCGAGGCCATCGTGATCGGCACGTTGAGCGGCTGGTCCGGCTCGTGCGGCGGGCGTCCGGTGTGGATCGCCACCGTCGCGGGACGCAGGGTGGTGGGCAACGACTGATCGGCCATGACCCACAGACTAGGGTCAGAGGCCATGAGCCAGTTGCTCGGCACCGCCCGCCGCACGACCCGTGCAACGATGCGCGGAGCGACGCGTGGGGCGGCCCGGTGATCCCCCTGACGCTGGCCCAGATCGCCGAGGTCGTCGGCGGCGAGGTCGTCGGACAGACGGCGCCGGTCATCGTCGACGGACCGGTCGTCCTCGACGGTCGCCAGGCCCGCCACGGCAGCCTGTTCGTGGCGTTCGTGGGCGAGCGGACCGACGGCCACGAGCATGCCGCACAGGCTGGCGAGTCCGGCGCGGTCGCCGTGCTCGGCAGCCGTCCGACGGCGCTGCCGACGGTCGTCGTGCCGGACACGCGCCGCGCCCTGCAGCAGCTGGCGGCGTACGTCGTCGCCGAGGTCCGCCGCGCCGGCCGGCTCACCGTCATCGGGCTCACGGGGTCGCAGGGCAAGACGTCCACCAAGGACCTGCTCGGCAGCGTGCTCGCGCATGCCGCACCGACGGTGGCCACCCAGGGTTCGTTCAACAACGAGCTCGGGATGCCGCTGACCGCCTTGCGCGTCGAGCCGGACACCCGCTTCCTGGTCCTCGAGCTGGGCGCCCGAGGGAAGGGCCACATCGCCGAGCTGACGGGTCTCGTGCGCCCCGACATCTCGATCGTGCTCAATGTCGGCAGCGCCCACCTGGGCGAGTTCGGCTCGCGGGAGGCGATCGCGCAGGCCAAGGGCGAGCTCGTCCAGGCTCTGCCGCCGACCGGCACGGCGGTCCTCAATGCGGGCGACGACCGCGTGGCGGCGATGGCGGCCCTCACCAGTGGGACGGTGGTGACCTTCGGTGACGTGCCGCAGGCGGACGTGCGGGTCGAGGACCTGACGCTCGATCGTCTCGGGCGCCCGGAGTTCGTGCTCGCGACGGCGTACGGCGCCATCCCGGTGCGGCTCCAGGTCGTCGGTGCCCACCAGGCCCTCAACGCCGCCGCCGCCGCCGCCGCGGCGCTCGCGGCAGGCCTCGCGCCCCCAGAGATCAGTGAGGCCCTGTCGGGCGTCACCACGCTGTCGCAGTGGCGGATGGAGCTCCACGAGCTCCCCGGCGGCGTGATCGTCCTCAACGACGCCTACAACGCCAACCCCGAGTCCATGCGTGCGGCGCTCGACGCGCTGGCAGCCATCGGGCAGGACCCGCAGGTGCGACGGACGACAGCCGTCCTCGGCGTCATGCTCGAGCTCGGCGAGACGGCCCAGGACGCGCACCGCGCCGTCGGCTCCTACGCTCGCGACATGGGCGTCGATCGGGTGCTGGTCGTCGGTGAGGCGGCGCGCGGCATCCACGCCGGCGCGGGGGAGCGCAGCGTGCTGGTCGCCGACAACGAGGCGGCGCTCGCCTGGATCCGCGACCACGTCGGCGAAGGTGACGCAGTTCTCTTCAAGGCGTCCAACGGGGCGCGCCTTTTCGAGGTCGCCTCGGCCCTTCAGTAAGGTCGAATCCCATGACCGACACCCCGCCCCGCAAGGTCCGGGTCGCCCTCGTCTTCGGTGGTCGCTCCGGCGAGCACGCGATCTCGGCGGCGACGGCCGCAGGCGTGATGAGGGCGATCGACAGGGACAAGTACGACGTCCTCCCGGTCGGCATCACCCGTGAGGGCCGATGGGTGCTCGCCTCCGGGGACGCGGCCCGCTGGGAGCTCGCCTCCGGAAGGCTTCCCGAGGTCACCACGGAGTCCGGCCGCGAGGTGGCCAGCCTGGGCGAGGTCGGCGAGGTCGACGTCGTCTTCCCGCTGCTGCACGGCCCCTACGGTGAGGACGGCACCATCCAGGGGCTGCTCGAGCTCGCCGGGGTGAGGTACGTCGGTGCTGGCGTGCTGGCCTCTGCGGTCGGCATGGACAAGCACTACATGAAGCTCGTCTTCGCCGGCCACGGCCTTCCCGTCGGCCCCTACGTCGTCGTCAAGCCCCGCGACTGGGAGCAGCGGGGCGCCGAGGTGGTCGAGCGGATCCAGAGCGAGCTGAAGTTCCCCCTCTTCGTGAAGCCGGCGCGCGCCGGCTCCTCCCTCGGCGTCACCCGGGTCGACGACGTGACCGGTCTCGCGGACGCCATCGACGAGGCGCGCTTCCACGACCCGAAGGTCATCGTCGAGGAGGGCATCGAGGGACGGGAGATCGAGTGCGCGGTGCTCGGGGGCCGCGCCGGTGGTCCGCCGCGCGCCTCGGTGCCGGGCGAGATCGTCGTCGACCACGGCGCTGCGGAGTTCTACGACTTCGAGGCGAAGTACCTCTCCGACTCCCAGGCACGCACCGACGCGCCGGCTGACCTGCCCGAGGAGGTCTCGCAGCGCGTGCGGGAGCTGGCAGTGGAGGCGTTCGAGGCTGTCGGCGCCGAGGGGATCTCGCGCGTCGACGTGTTCGTGACGCCAGACGGCGAGGTGATCCTCAACGAGATCAACACGATGCCCGGGTTCACCCCCATCTCGATGTATCCCAAGATGTGGGAGGCGACCGGGCTGTCCTACACCGAGCTGATCGACGAGCTCATCCAGCTCGCGCTGGAGCGCCCCCTGGGTTTGAGGTGAGGGATGTCAGCCTCGCGCGAGGGCGCGTGCGATGAGGTCCTTCGCGAGCTGGCCTAGGCTCGTCCCGGACGCGGCACAGGCGAAGGGGACGACGGAAGTCTCCGTCGTGCCGGGCGTGATGGCGGTCTCGAGGATGACGAACGAGCCGTCGGCGTCGACGATGAAGTCGGAGCGCGAGAGATCCCGCAGCCCGAGGACCTCGTGCGCGCGGACAGCGGCCTGCCTGAGGGCCTCGATGACCTCCGGGCCCAGCTCGAGCGGCTGCAGGCCGACGAACTCAGCCGTGTAGCGCGCCGAGAAGTCGAACTCGTGGCCCTTCACGAAGTCGATCTCGATCGGCGTGAGGGCGATGAGGCCGTCGTCGGTCTCGCGCACGACGACGGACACGTTCGCGCCGGGGTAGAACCGCTCGATGAGCGCCTCGTCGTAGTAGGCGTAGGTGCCGACCAGCGCCGAGGGCAGCTCGGCCAGCCCGTCGACGCCGGTGACGCCGAGCGCGGAGCCGCCACGGGTCGGCTTCACGACGACCCGCGCTCCGAGCCGTTCCATCACGTGCTCCATCAGCGCGTTCGCCCCGATGTCGCGGAAGGTCTGGGCCGAGAGCCCCACGCTGTCGGGCACGGGGATGTCCGCACGGCGGAGCAGCTCGCGGGCGGTGCCCTTGTCGTAGGCCACCCGGCATGCGCGCGACGGGGAGCCGACGTACGGCAGGCCGATGAGCTCGAGCAGCGTCTGGATCTCGCCGTCCTCGCCGAACTGGCCGTGCAGCGCCGGCACGGCGGCGACGACCTTGTCCTGCTCGAGGTGGTGCAGGAGGTTGCGGTCGAAGTCGTAGGCCGTCACCTCGACGCCGATGGCCCGCAGCTCGCGGACCAGGTTGCGTCCGCTCGCCAACGAGACGTCGCGCTCGTGGCTCAGCCCGCCAGCGATGACGGCGATCGGCCCGTCGAAGTCGTTCATGCGCCTAGGCTTCCACACCGGTGGCGTCACTGGCAGCGCGCGCCCACTGTCAGTGTCTTCTTGAGCGGGTCCGCCAGGTCGACGAGCGCGGCTTCGACGACGTCGCCGCGATACCTCGCCGGCACGAACAACGCGACGCGTGGCTTGAGCGTCACGGTCGTCAGGGTGATGTCGGAGCCGTTGTCGTTCGTCTCCTTGTCGGGGGCGAACCAGTCGACCCCGTTCACGACGATGCAGCTGGAGGTGGGACCGAACCCGCCGGGAACGCCGGCTCCGCAGGTGAGCGTGATGGGCGGGTCGCCCCACGCGCCTCCGTCGGAGTCCTTCGGGGTGAAGGCGACGGGCTCGAGGTCGGCGAGGCGGTGGGGCAGCCGGAGGGCGAGCGCGTCGCAGGCCGCCCGGTCCGTGTCCCGTGGCGGAGTGATCCGGGCCGGGCCGCTGCCACAGGCCGCCAACGACGCGAGAAGCGCGGACGCGGCTGCGCCCCGTGCCATGAGCGGCACGGGGCGCAGCCGACGACGCACGCTCAGATGTGGACGACCGGGCAGGTCAGGGTGCGAGTGATGCCGTCGAGCGTCTGGACCTTGGCCACGACCAGCTTGCCCAGCTCGTCGACGTTGCGGGCCTCGGCGCGCACGATCACGTCGTAGGGACCGGTGACGTCCTCGGCCAAGGTGACGCCCTTGATCTTGGCGATCTGGGCGGCGACGTCGGCGGCCTTGCCGACGTCGGTCTGGATCAGGATGTAGGCCTGGACGACCATGCTGCTCTCCCTGCTACTGGGCTACCTGGACTACGGGGACTACCTGGACTTCCTAGGGCTTTGAAGTCCGTCGGCCAACCTATCGTGAGGGCGTCCGGTGTCCATAGCCGTGTCCATCGTGAGCTCGACGATCCCGGCATGCTGGGATGGGGGCCGTGGTGGACCAGACGCTGGCGGACATCGGTGAGTTCGGGCTGATCGCGGAGCTGACGAAGCGCTTCCCGCAGGGCGAGCAGGTGCTCGTCGGGCCCGGAGACGACGCGGCGCTGCTCCGCATCCGCAACGGCCATGTCGTCGTCTCGACCGACCTGATCGTCGAGGGACGGCACTTCCGTCGCGACTGGGCGTCCGCGGCAGACGTCGGACACCGCGCCGCCGCGCAGAACCTGTCTGACGTCAACGCCATGGGCGGTCGGGCGCACTCGCTCACCGTCGGGCTCGCGGCACCGGCGGACCTGCCGGTCCGGTGGGTCCTCGAGTTCGCGGAGGGGTTCGCCGAGGAGTGCTCGCTCCTCGGCGCCAGCGTGGTCGGCGGCGATGTGACCCGTGCCGACGAGATCGTCGTCTCGGTGACCGTCCTGGGCTCGGTGGCGCAGGCGCCCGTGCTGCGGTCCGGGGCCCGCGCGGGCGATGTGCTCGCCCTGGCGGGCCGTCAGGGTTGGGCCGCCGCGGGACTCGCGGTCCTCGGCCGCGGGTTCCGGTCTCCCCGGGCGGTGGTCGCCGCCTACCAGCGGCCGGAGCCGCCGTACGACGCCGGCCCCGCCGCTGCCGCTGCCGGCGCGACCGCCATGGTCGACGTCTCCGACGGCCTGCTGGCCGAGGCCACCCACCTGGCCGCGGCCTCAGGTGTGGCGATCGACGTCACCTCGGCCGCCCTCGAGATCCCCGAGCCGTTCGAGGCCGTCGCCGCCGCGCTCAACGCCGACCCGGTCTCCTTCGCGCTCACGGGGGGCGACGACCACGCCCTGCTCGCGACCTTCCCGGCCCGCGTCTCCCTGCCCGACGGCTGGCGGGTCATCGGCACGGTCTCCGACGGGGCCGGGGTCACGGTCGATGGAGAGCCGTACGCCGGCCCCGCCGGGTGGACCCACTTCTGAGGCGGGCCGGGCTGCATGTTCGTCGAGGTATGCAGACGAATGGTCACTGCCCACGTGGAGTTCCGCCGGGGAAGTGACCGTTCGCCTGCATACCTCGACGAACATGCAGCGGCCGGGGGACGCCCAGGTCGGACGGCGTCGCCTAGCTGGCGCGCCCGAGTATCCGCTCGAGTCGTGCGCGGGTGGCTGCCGGCGAGTCGTAGTCCGTCCAGATGAGCCTGAGCATTCTCGCCCCGGTGATCTCTCGGAGCTCGTCCTCCCGGCGCTTCTCTTCGAAGACGACGTCACCGGGGTCTTGACCGGGCTTGAGGAGCCGGCCGTACTTGACCCTGCCGTCGAACTCGCCCATGACCTGCTGCTCCGCCCACCACCAGTCCGTGGTGCCTGCGATGGAGCCGTCGGCGCGTCGGATCTCGTGCTGCGACATCGGCATCGGGAGACCCGCACGGTGAAAGAACCAGTTCCCGCGAGATTCGCCGACCGATCCTGACCGGGGATCCGCCAACTCGAGCGGCGTCGCGAGGTGGCGCGCGAAGGGCCAGTGACGCATGACGGCGTACGCCTTGTCGAGCCCCTCCCGGTCGAAGCGACCAGCGCGCATTCCGGCCTCCATCAGGCACAGCGCCTTCTCGCCGCTGGTCCGGGAGCCGGCTTCGAGCACGCACCTCTCGGGTCGAAGCACGCGCTGGCCGTCGACTTCCACGACATCGTCGTCGAGCCAGAAGCCTTCGTGATGGATGACGTCGCCCTCGATGCGGCCCGCGCCTGCGTCCAGTCTCGTCACGTGCACACGCGACAGGTCGATGCCCCAGACATCGACGTCGTGCCGGATCGCACCCGACACGTGGCTCAAGGCAACCGCTCCACCGAGGGCGCGAAGGACGGCGTTTGACCGGACGCGATGGCGCTTGACGTCAGAGAGGGTCGCCCAGACGTCGGCGAACACATAGGCTCCGCGCCGGACCCGATGCCAGCGAGTGGCGCGCACCATCCGCGTGATCTCGCGGTCCGCGTAGCCTGCCGCCTTCGCGTCCTGTCGAGTGAAGAAGCCCTCACGCTCGGCGATGGTGCGCAGCGGATCGATGTCCATGAGCGCAGCATCCACGTCGCTGTCCCGCAGACCTCGAGCGGCGCGAACGAGGTGTGCACAAGGTCGTCAGCCGCGGTGGGTGTGCACCGCAGGTGGCCCACTGCACATTCGTCGAGGTATGCAGACGAAGGAGCACTTCCCGTCCGGAATTCCACCCGGCAGGTGATGACTCGTCTGCATACCTCGATGAACATGCAGCTGCAGCGCCGGCGGACCGGGAGCAAGCAGAAGGCCCCGTCCGCACCCGGGGGGCGCGGACGGGGCCTGCGTGCGATGACTAGCGGGTGACCTTGCCGGCCTTGAGGCAGCCGGTGCAGACGTTGAGGCGCTTCGGCGTGCCGTTGATGACGGCGCGGACCCGCTGGATGTTGGGGTCGAAGCGACGCTTCGTGATCTTGCGGGACCACGGCCGGTTGTTGCCGAAGCCCGGCTTCTTGGCGCAGATGTCGCAGACGGCAGCCACCGTGAACTCCTGAAAGTGATTCGTTGCTAGGTCAGTCGTCACCGGCGAGTCGCGCCAGGCAACCGAAGGAGAATATCCCAGAGCCACCGATCCGAAGAAATCCACAGCCTGCGCGGTGTCAGGCGCGAGGCTGTCGAGCGATGTCGGGGCGGCGCACTAGCCTGTGACGACACCCAGGCTACCCGGACGGCGAGGAGGAGGCATGGCGACGTCGCGACCGCTCGACCTTGCCGTCGTCTCCCGTTTCGCCGACCTGGCGACCGACGCCCTCGGCCTTGCGCGCGAGGAGATCGACGCACTCAACGTCTACCCGGTGCCGGACGGTGACACGGGGACCAACATGTTCCTCACGCTGTCGGCTGCCCGCGATGCGCTTCAGGAGGCCCGGGCCGAGGCTCGCAACGAGGCCGGGCAGCAGGCCCCGCAGCAGGCCCCGCAGCAGGCCGGCCAGCAGCCGGCACCGCCCCCCACGCCACGTGACGCGGCCCTGGAGGCGTTCGCCCGCGGCGCCCTGCTGGGCGCGCGCGGCAACTCGGGCGTCATCCTGGCCGAGATGCTGGGCGCGGTCGCCCGCCGGCTCGCGCGGCCGTCCGGGGAGCCGACCGCAGTGGTCGTGGCGGAAGCGCTCGTCGAGGCGACGGAGGCGTCGTATGCCGCTGTCGGCGACCCCGTCGAAGGCACCATCCTCACCGTCTCCCGGGCTGCGAGCGACGCGGCGATCGCCGTGGCGCGGAGGGGCGGCGCTCGGACCGGGGAGGTGCTGTGTGCGGCGGCTGCGGCGGCTCGCGAGGCGCTCGCACGCACGCCGGAGCAGCTGCCCGTCCTGCGCGACGCGGGCGTCGTCGACGCCGGCGGTCGTGGGCTGACCGCGATCCTGGATGCGGCCGAGACCGCCCTCACCGGCCGCCGCCCCAGTCCCGTCGCGCCGACGACCGGTCCGCACCACACGATCCCGACCCAGCAGACCGGGGGGACCGCGTGCCCGGCGGGGCCGGCGTTCGAGGTGATGTATCTCCTGGAGGCCACGCCCGAGGCCGTCGCCACCCTCCGGGAGCGTCTCGCCGCGCTGGGGGAGTCCCTCGTGGTCACCGGGTCGGACACCCTGTGGAACGTGCACGTCCACGTCGACGACGCGGGCGCCGCCCTCGAGGCCGGCATCGAGGCCGGGCGGCCCTACCGCGTGCGCGTCACGCACTTCGGGCCGGAGCACCCGACCGTCGGGCCGGAGCACCCGACGCCGGTGCGCACCGGCCGGCGCGTCGTGGCGGTCGCCGCGGGCCCCGGTCTGCGGGAGCTGTTCGAGGAAGCGGGTGCGGTCGTCGTGGACGGCGCCCCCGGCCGCCGGCCGTCCACGGGGGAGCTGCTGGAGGCCATCCGGCGCAGCAACGCCGCCGAGGTCGTGATCCTGCCCAACGACCACGACACGGTCCGTGCCGCTGCCGTCGCCGCCCGCACGGCCGAGACCGACGACGGCATCCGCGTGGCGGTGATCCCGAGCCACGCCCAGGTGCAGGGGCTGGCGGCGATGGCGGTGCACGAGCCCGGCCGCACCTTCGACGGCGACGTCCTCGAGATGACCGCCACCGCCCGGCACGCCCGCCACGGGGCCGTCACGATCGCCGTCAAGCGGGCGATGACGATGGCCGGCCCATGTGAGATCGGCGACGTGCTGGGCGTCGTGGACGGTGACTTCGTGGTCGTCGGCGACGACCCCGCGGCCGTGGGGGCCGACGTGCTCGGCCGCCTGCTGGGAGCCGGTGGCGAGATGGTGACGATCGTCGCGGGAGCCGACGGCGATGCTCGAGATCTGGCCCGCCGGTGCGCCGCCTGGGTCGAGGAGCGTCATCCGACTGTCGACGTGATGGTGTACGACGGAGGTCAGGACCGCTACCCGCTCCTCGTCTCCGTCGAGTGACAGCCTCAACAGAAAGAGCCAGAGCCGTCGTGATCACCCTCGACTCCCCGGTCGCCGCCGTGCTGGGCGCCAACAAGAAGGCCGAGAAGTTCACCAAGGGCCTCGGGTTGCGCACCGTCGGCGACCTGCTCACCCACTTCCCGCGCCGCTATCTCAACACCGCCGACCTCACGAAGGTCGAGACGCTGGAGGAGGGCGACTACGTCACGGTGATCGGCGAGATCGTCCACAGCGAGGTGAAGGAGTACACCGACCGGCGCACCCGCCGGCGTGCGGCCCGGCTGGAGGCGACGCTGCGCACCGACGGCCCGCGGCTGCAGATGACGTTCTTCGCGAAGAACCCCCGCGTCACCAGCTGGCAGCAGCGGCGCCTGAGCCGAGGCACGCGCGGGGTGTTCATGGGCAAGGTCGGCCGCTTCCGTGACACCTGGCAGCTCACGAACCCCCAGCTGGTCCTCTTCGGCGACGCCGAGACCGGCGACGACACCGAGGCCTCCGAGGCGATGATGACCGTCGAGGAGCTCACCGACCTCTTCCCGATCTACCCCCTGACGGCCGGTCTCGTGTCGTGGGAGGTGATGCGAGCCGTGCGGTTCGCGCGCGCAGTGGTCGACGAGATCCCGGAGGTCATCCCGGAGAGCATCCGCTCGGCGTACGACGTGCCGGGCGTCCGCCAGGCCTTCGACTGGATCCACGCTCCGGAGGACTGGGCGCAGGTCAAGGCCGCGCAGAGGCGCTTCCGCTTCGAGGAGGCGCTCGTGCTGCAGACGGTGCTCGCGCGGCGTCGACAGTTCGCCCGGACGATCGGTGCGGTGCCGCGCAGTGGCGGCGACGGCGACCTCCTGGCGCGGTTCGACGAGCGCCTTCCGTTCACCCTGACGGCCGGCCAGCGGGCGGTGGGGGATCAGATCGAGCGCGACCTCGCCCAGCCGCACCCGATGAACCGGCTGCTCCAGGGCGAGGTCGGGTCCGGGAAGACCCTCGTCGCGCTCCGGGCGATGCTGCGCGTCGTCGACTCCGGAGGGCAGGCCGCCCTCCTCGCCCCGACCGAGGTCTTGGCCCAACAGCACTTCCGCTCGATCACCGCCATGCTGGGCGACCTGGCCGGCGGCGGGCTCTTCGGCGACGGGACCGGGGTGGAGCTGCTGACGGGCTCGATGACGAAGACGCAGCGCACCGAGCCGCTCAGCCGGCTCGCGACGGGCGAGTCGGGCATCGTGATCGGCACCCACGCCCTGCTGGAGGATCAGGTGCAGTTCTTCGACCTGGGCCTCGTCGTCGTCGACGAGCAGCACCGCTTCGGCGTCGAGCAACGAGCCGCGCTCACCGACAAGGCGGGCACTCCGCCGCACGTGCTCGTCATGACGGCGACGCCCATCCCGCGCACCGTCGCGATGACGGTCTTCGGCGACCTCGAGGTCTCGACCCTGACCGAGCTGCCGGCGGGGCGCGCGCCGATCCAGACCTCGCTGGTCTCGCTCTCCGAGCACCCGAGCTGGCAGACCCGCGTGTGGGAGCGGGTGCGTGAGGAGGTCGAGAAGGGCCACCAGGCGTTCGTGGTCGCTCCGCGGATCAGCGGCAACGAGTCCGAGCAGGGCGAGCGGGACGCCGTCGACCTGGACGAGGACGGCTACCTGCTGGTCTCACGGGGTGGCGCCGAGGCGTTGGCCTCCGTCGTGGACATCGCCGCCGACCTCACCGCCGGTCCTCTCGCCGGCCTCCGCGTCGCCGTCCTGCACGGCAAGCTCCCGCCGGAGGAGAAGGAGCGCACCATGCTCGCCTTCGCCGCCGGCGACATCGACGTCATGGTCTCCACCACGGTGATCGAGGTCGGCGTCGACGTCGCGAACGCCACCGTCATGGTGATCCTCGACGCCGACCGATTCGGCGTCTCCCAGCTCCACCAGCTCCGCGGACGGATCGGGCGCGGTGGCCACCCGGGGCTGTGCCTGCTGCTGACCCGTGCCGGCTTCCTCTCGCCGGCCCTGAAGCGGCTCGAGGCCGTGGCCGGCTCCAACGACGGCTTCGCGCTGAGCCACGTCGACCTGGAGCTGCGCCGCGAGGGCGACATCCTCGGCGCCTCGCAGTCGGGTCGCTTCTCGAGCCTGCAGAACCTCCGCGTCCTGCGTGATGAGCAGACCATCGTCGAGGCCCGCTCGGCCGCCGTCACCCTGCTCGACGCCGACCCCGACCTCGCCACGGCGCCCCGGCTGAAGGCGTTGGTTGCCGAGGTCGAGCAGACCGAGAGCGCACAGTTCCTGGAGCGCTCGTGACCGCGCGGGCGTCCCGGCCCCGCAGCCTGGCCGCCGAGCGACGCGCATGACGCGGATCATCGGCGGCGCCGCCGGCGGCCGGCGCATCGCGACGCCGAAGGGCGACCAGACGCGCCCGACGAGCGACCGGGTCCGCGAGGCGCTCTTCTCAGCGCTCGAGTCCTGGGCCCTCCGAGACGGTCGCTCGTCCCTCGCGACCTCCTCAGGCACCACCGGCTCGCTGCACGGCCTGCGGGTCCTGGACCTGTACGCCGGGTCGGGGGCGATCGGGCTCGAGGCCTGGTCGCGCGGCGCCGCCTCCGTCACGCTCGTCGAGTCCGACCGCCGCACGGCCGCGCTGGTCGCGTCGAACGCACGCACGCTCGGGTTCGGTGGCGCCGACGTCGTGGCCGCGTCGGTTCACTCCGTGCTCGTCGGGCACCCGCGGACGGCGTACGACGTGGTCTTCAGCGACCCGCCGTACCCGATGGACGAGGAGGCTCTCGCCCGCGACCTGCTCCTGCTCGCCTCCAACGGCTGGCTGGCGCCCGGCGCCCTCCTCGTGGTCGAGCGGGCGTCGCGCAGCCCCGAGCCGACCTGGCCGGCCGGGGTGAGCCGGCTGCGGGAGAAGAAGTACGGCGAGACCCGCCTGTGGTTCGCCGAGGCGGACTGACCACACGTGGTCATCTAGTCTGTCCGCCATGCGTCGTGCCGTGTGTCCCGGTTCCTTCGACCCGGTGACCAACGGTCACCTCGACATCATCGGCCGCGCGGCCGGCCTCTTCGACGAGGTGGTCGTCGCGACAGGGGTCAACGTGTCGAAGAGCCGCATGTTCGGCCCGGAGGAGCGTCTGGCCATGCTCGAGGAGGCGGTCGAGCCGTGGGACAACGTGCGGGTCGCCGGGTTCTCCGGGCTGATCGTGGACTTCTGCCGCGAGATCGGCGCGATCGCGATCGTCAAGGGCCTGCGCGGCGCGACCGACTATGAGTACGAGCTGCCCATGGCTCAGATGAACGTCCACCTCACCGGGATCGAGACGGTCTTCCTGCCGGGCGCCACCGGCAACGCGTTCGTCTCCTCCAGCCTCATCAAGGAGGTGGCCGGCTTCGGCGGCGACATCTCCGCTTTCGTGCCGGCCTTCGTCGCCGACCGGATGAAGGAGAAGCTCGCCCGCTGACCGAGGCGTCGGCTCAGGCCCGCAGGACTGGGCGCAGGCACGCACCCGAGGAGCGTCAGACCGAGCTCGGGTGGCTGCGCGGCAGGTCGAAGTCGGGCTGGGAGGTCTGGTCGAGCAGCAGCTCGGTGCCGGACTTGCCGAAGCGCATCTTCTTGGTGTGCTCGAGGTTGTCCTCGATGAGGATCCGGTTGGTGCGGATCAGGTCGGAGATGACCCCGAGCATGAGGCTCATGAACGCCATGATGAGCAGCAGCGCGCCGAGCAGCAGCGACTGCAGGTGCCCGCCCTCGGAGTCGTCGAGCCAGAGGATGCCGTAGCGCACGAACGGGATCGCCCCCAGCACGCCGAAGATCGCGGTCAGCCAGGCGAAGATGACATACGGCTTGTACATCATGAACGAGCGCACGATCGCCGCACCGGACTTCGCGATGTGCTCCGGCATCGACTTGAACAGCCGCGACTCGCGCGTCTTCGGGTTCGTGACCACCGGGATGCTGACGATCCGCATGTTCTTGTTGCCCGCCTGGATGATCGTCTCCATGCAGTAGCTGAACCGCGTGATCGTGTTGAGCAGCATGAGGCTCTCGCGCGAGTAGGCTCGGAAGCCGCTCGCCGCGTCGGGGAGCTTGGTGCCGGCGGCGCGGTTGACCACGCCGCTGCCCGCCTTCTGCAGGGCCTTCTTCAGCGGCGAGAAGTGCTCGACCAGGTGAACCTGCCGGTCGGCGATGACGATGTCGGCCTGGCGTCGGATGATCGGCTGGACCAGGTCGGTGATGCGCTCCTGGGGATACTGGTTGTCGCCGTCGGTGTTCACGACGATGTCCGCGCCGAGCTCGAGGGCGCGGACCACCCCGTCGTGGAACGAGCGGCCGAGACCCTGGTTGCGGACGTGGTGCACGAACTCGGTGACGCCGTGGGCGCGCGCGACCTCGACGGTGCGGTCGCTGCAGCCGTCGTCGACGATGAGGATGACGATCTCGTCGATGCCCGGGATCGCCTTCGGGATGCTCTCGAGCACCGCCGGAAGGGTCTCCTCCTCGTTCAGGCACGGGATCTGGACGACTAGCTTCACGGGGACCTCATCTGGCTCGCACAGGCGGCGGGGGACCTGCCGATTCTAGGCGGGCCGGGACCTGGGACGAAGCCAACGAGCCGCGCGCCGCGCGCTCGGGCACCGCTCGGGCGCAGACGCGCGGCAGCAGGGACTGCGCTCAGGCAGGCTTGCGGGCGACGGCCGTGTAGCCCATCGCGAACAGGCCCTTGCCGTCGAGGCGGCTGTCGAGGCCGTACGCGAGGCGGGTCACCAGCCACTTGTTGATCTCCCAGCCCAGCCGGCGCACGACGGGGATCGGCCACGTCAGCGTGAGGATCGCCGTCGAGAGCTGGTGGCCGACGAAGGTCAGCAGGCCGCCGCGCTTGGTGATCTCGACGTCGGTGAAGCCGGCGTCCTCGAGGATGCGGCGGACGCCGTACTTGGTGTAGCGGAAGAAGTCGTAGGGCTCCTCGTGGAGACGGCTCATGTGAGGCACGGACATGATGAAGGTGCCGTTGGGCCGCAGGACGCGGAAGACCTCCGAGGCGGCCGCGCGCGGGTCGGGCACGTGCTCGAAGACCTCCAGGGAGACGGCCGTGTCGTAGTAGCCGCTCGGCACCTGCGGCATCGACTGGATGTCGCCGACATAGGTGACGCCGGCGGTGCGCTCCTCGATGTCGAAGGTGTGGTATTCGTCGGTCTGCGACTCGACGAAGGGGCGGTAGGGCATCTCACCGCAGCCCAGGTCGATGAAGCGGCCGTGGGCCTTGGCCCGGATGAGCGGCAGCGTCACCTGATACTGGCTGTAGACCACCGGGGAGAAGAACTGGCGATCCGCGGAGCTCCCGAGATCCTTGTCGATCTGCGCTCGCACCTGCTTGAGACCCATGTCCTGCTCTCTTCCATTCTCGAAGTGTCGCGGCAACCGCGATCGAGTCCGCGCTGGAATATACCCAGCGCCGACGACCGGCTCAGGCGTCGTCTGCGCCGGGATGGGGGCGCAGGAGGGTGCCGACGAGGGCGGCCAGCGCGTCGACGGCGGTCAGGACCACCCGGCTGACCACGGCGAACGCCAGCCCCTCGGCGGTGGTCAGGGACCCGCTGAAGGCGACGACCAGCACGCCTTCGCGGGCGCCCACGCCTGCCGGAGAGATCACGACGAGGAAGCCGACGAGCCACGCCAGCGCGAACGCTCCGAGCGCCTGCCCGAACGGGACGTCGCCGCTGGCCGCGATGTCCTTCGCGATGATCCAGGCATGCACGCCGAAGAGCAGCCACGACACCATCGACCAGGCCGCCGCCAGCAGCAGGTGCTTCGACTCGGGCGGGTCGAGCCGCACGTCCTTGCGCAGCAGCTTGGCCAGGAGCATGACGGTGCGCGACAGGATGGTCGGCTTGAGCATGAACAGGCCGAGCGGAAGCACGAGCAGGACGAACCAGTAGGTCTGCAGGGCGTCGCGGTTCACGAGCACGAGGGCACCCACACCGATGAGCCCGCTGGTGACGATGCCGACGAGCATCGCGACGAGCATGCCCGCCGCGTTGGCCGTCTTGGAGAGCCCGTGCCTGCGGGTGAGCTCCATCTGCATCAGCATCGGCCAGACGCTGCCCGGGATGTACTTGCCGATCTGGGAGACGAAGTAGACCCGCGCCGACTCGCGCAGCGGCAGCACGTGGCCCGGAGCGACGGCGATCATGCTCGCGCGCCACGTCATCCCGGCGGCGCCGAGGGCTGCGGCACCCGCGACGCCGGCGAGCACGAGGTCGCGCCAGCCGAGGTTGCGCAGGCTCTGCGCGAAGCTCTCCCGCTGCGTCCAGATCGTCACCGCCAGCAGGCCGACGGCGACCAGGGCGACGCCGTACTTGACGAGCCGGCGAGCCAGGGAGTCGCGGCGCATGGGGCGGACGGCCTCGGTCACCGTCATCGCTCCGCGCTCGCAACGCCGGAGAGGACCCACTCCCACATCGCCTGGACCCCGTCCGCGAGCTCGACGGCCGGGCGCCAACCGAGGACCTCCTGTGCCAGCGTCGTGTCCAGCCAGACCCGCTCGAGATCGAAGCTGCGGGCCGGAGAGTGCTGGACGTCAGCCGCATGCTCGCGGCTGACCGACTCGATGACCTCGAGGATCTCCGCGAGCGTCGTCGGGTGTCCCGAGCCCAGGTTGACGACCGGCGGCAGCGCCTCGACGGACGGCAGGCGCACCAGCGCATCGACGAGGTCGTCGATGAAGAGGTAGTCCCGAGCGGCGGCGACGTCGCCGTACACCGCGATCGGCTCGTGGCGTGCGAGCGCCCGCAGCCAGTGCCCGATCACGCCCTGCCCGGGAGCGGGGTGCTGGCCGGGGCCGTAGGCGTTCGCGATGCGTACGGCGACCCCGGGGGCCCGCCGCTCGAGCAGCATCTGCTCGAGGGCCAGCTTGGCCTCGCCGTACGCCGTTGTGGGGTGCGGCTCGGTCGCCTCGGAGAACGGCGGCTGCGCGGCGCCGTAGACCGTGCCGCCGGAGCTGAAGAAGACCACCCGCGCGGTGCTCCCGCGCTCGTCGAGGGCGTCGAGGAAGTCGCCGAACGACTGCCGGTCCGCGGCGACGAGCTCCGGCGACTCGGCGGCGATCTTCGGGTTGATGGAGGAGGCCGCCCAGTAGACGGTGTCCGCGGCGGCGATCCGGTCCAGCGCCGCCGATCCCTTCGCCATCTCGCGCCTGCCGGCACGCAGGACAGGCGTGCCCAGATCGTCGAGCCGCGCCGCGAGCGCACCGCCGATGAAGCCGGTGGCTCCGACGACCACGGCCTCGGGCGTCTGAGATGATGCGGGCATGTTCCTCCAGTTCTGCGACGGACGATGAACCGTAACCCACGCCTCCTCGTCCTCGCGTCGACGTACCCGGGCGTGCCGGGCGACGGCACCCCGGCCTTCGTGCGCGACCTGGCGCTGCGTGAGGCCGAGGCGTTCGAGACGCTGGTGGTGGTGCCGCGGGTGGCCGGGGCGGCGCGGACCGAGACGACAGGATCCCTCACGGTCCGGCGCTTTGCCTACTTCCCGCGCCGCTGGGAGGATCTCGCCCAAGGCGCGATCATCGAGAACCTCCGTGCCCGTCGCAGCCGGTGGCTGCAGGTGCTGCCGTTCTTCCTCGCCGAGATGAGAGCGGTCAGGCGAGCGGTCCGTGAGTTCCAGCCCGACGTCGTGCACGCGCACTGGATCATCCCGCAAGGTCTCGTGCTCAGCCTGGTCGCACCCCGGGTGCCCCGCGTCGTCACGACGCTCGGCGGTGACCTCTACGCGCTTCGCGCCGGCCTCCTGCAGAGGCTCAAGAGTCGCGTGGTGCGCGGCTCCCGGGCGGTCACGGTGATGAACGAGGAGATGGCCGACCTCGTGCGTGGGCTCGGCGGCCGCGACGTCCGGGTCTCGCCGATGGGCGCCGACCTGGCGGCCTTCCGCGCGAGCGCCGCGCGACCTCGCGGTGCCGAGGCGACGCTGCGCCTGCTCTTCGTCGGCCGGATGGTCGAGAAGAAGGGGCTCGACGTCCTGCTCGCGGCTCTGCACGCTCTCGACGTCAAAGCCTCGCTGACCGTCGTCGGCGACGGACCGCTCCGCGCCGAGATGGAGCGTCGGGCGACAGGTGTCGACGTGACCTTCGTGGGACAGCTCGGTCGCGCCGACCTCGCTCGCGCGTATGCCGAGGCCGACGTCGTCATCGTGCCCTCCGTGGCGGCCGCCTCGGGAGACAAGGACGGTCTGCCCGTGGCGATGCTGGAGGCGATGGGCTCCGGCTGCGCCATCGTGGCCTCCGACCTGCCCGGCCTGAACGAGGCCGTCGTCGACGGGGTGAGCGGTCTGCTGGTGCCCAGCCGCGACGTGGAGGCCCTGGCCTCCTGCCTGCGCGAGCTCGACTCCGACCGCGACCGGGTGCGGCGCCTGGGTGCGGCCGCCGCCGAGCGTGCCGAGTCGTTCTCGGTGGAGCGTGTGGGAGAGCGCTATGTCGAGCTGCTGCAGGGCGTGCTGACGTCCCGCGGGGCTCTCACGCGCTGACGACGCGCTTCGGCGCGACCTTGGTGGCGGGGCCCGCGGGGGCCCTCGACGAGCGGGTGCCGACCCAGATGTAGGTCGGCTGGATGGGTGCGAGGGCCTTCCAGAAGGCCAGGGGGGCGTTCGCCAGGCGGGCCGGCACCATGTCGTTGGACTGGAACGTCTCGGAGTCGGTGAGGACCGGGTAGGTGTAGTCCCAGATGTTGAGGCCGGCTGCCATCCGCTTGAGTCCCGGCCGGGTGCGGAACCGCTCGTAGTAGTGGTCGGCCTTGCCGGCCTTGGAGATGTAGCGGTCCGCGAGGCCCTGCGGGAGCCACGACAGGAACGGCAGCTTGTAGTGCGGCTCGACGACGCCGAGCTTGTTCGCGAAGCCGAAGTAGGCCACCCCGTCGTCCTTGAGCACCCGCCGGATCTCGTCCATCACCGCGTCGGCGTCCACGACGTGCTCGTAGATGTGGTTGAAGACGATCACGTCGACGGATCGGTCGGGCAGCGGCAGTCTCTCGCCGTCGGCGCACGTGAAGCCGATCGCCGAGCCGAACCGCGAGTGGGCGGCGGCCAGGCCCGGCACGTCGATGTCCACGCCGATGACCTGGGCGCCGGCGTTGCGCAGCTCGTCGCTGATGAACCCCGTCGAGCAGCCGAGGTCGAGGGCGACGAGGCCGTCCAGATCCTGGCGGCCGAGGAAGTGTCGCAGGACCGCGAGGATCTTCGCAGCCTTCTTCCGGCGGACGCCCTCTTCGAGCATCTTGTCCTGCAGCTCGGAGTACGCCAGCTGCTTCTCCCGCGTCGTGCTCATGCCTCTCCTCGTCACCCGTAGCCGTGTGGAGCGATGCCAGGCTACTGGCTGGCCTGACAGGGGTGGAGGACGGTGGCGGGTGGTTCTGGCGGACCGGCGACGGCTCGATCGTCAGCGCGCGCAGTGCACGTTGGGCCCGGGCTCGATGCGGAAGATGCTGGCGTAGCTGTTGCTGTCCTTCACCATCCGCGTGAACCGGAAGCCGCGCATGCGGGGCTCGGGCTTGACGATGTTGATGGCGTAGTAGTCCCACACGAGGTAGGCGTTCTTGTTGCGCAGCGAGCAGGGAGGAACGCCGGCGCTGAGGTCCTTGATCGGCACGTCGCCGTAGAGGCTCACGGCAGGGGACGACCACCAGCCGATGCCGTAGAGCGTCGCTCCGCTGCGGGCCAGGTGGCTCGCCTCGTGTCCGGCGTCCTCCGCGGCAGCCAACGTGGTCGGGCCCTGGCTGCCTCGCGCATCGTCGACGAACGCGCGCGCCGTCGGCTCGATCGCGAAGAGGCCCAGCACCACGGTGGCCAGGGTCGCGACGGCGGCCACCCAGGCAGCGCCTCGCGAGACCCGCCCCTCGCCCGCGCGGGCGCGCAGGCGGTCGATGACGATGCCGACGAGCAGGAGGCAGGCCACCGCGAGGGCGACCAGGCCGACGGCGAGCCGGCGCAGCCAGGCCTTCTCCGTCGGTGTCAGCGCCAGCCACCACACGACGTACCCGCCGGCGTAGACCGACATCAGGACGAGGAGGACGACGCCGCGGTCGCGCAGGCGCCCCAGCAGCGACGTACGCCGCACCACGAGGAAGACCGCGAGCGCGAGGAACGGGAGGACCAGCAGCGGGCCCAACGCCTCGGCGGGCACCCGGACGTTCTGGGCGAGGATGTGCAGGTGCTCGGCCATCTTCGCGATGCCGTGCTTGTCCGGCACGCTGGAGGACTTGTCGACGCCCGCCTGGTAGCCGATCGCGCTGAACTGGTCGTGCCACCAGGTCAGGTAGTCGCCCTTCAGCGAGGCGAGCCGGTAGAGCTCGAAGAGCACCAACGGTGGCAGGACCGCAAGCAGGGCCAGGACGAGGCGCCACCACCGCGTCTCGTGCCGTCGCAGCAGGGCGACGAGGACGGCGCCCAGCAGCAGCACCGGCAGCGCCATGGCGGCGACCACCTTGACGGTGAGAGCGAGACCGATGAGGAAGGCGGCGCCGGCCGTCAGCAGCGCCGGACGGCGACCGGTCGTGGCCGCCAGGTCGAGGAGCACGAAGCTGGCGAGTGCGAGCGCCGCGATCGCCATCTCGCCGTAGCCGCCGAGGCCCGAGCCGAGGGCGCCCGGCACGCCGATCAGGACGATCGAGGGGCCGACGGCCCGCAGCACCGTCCAGTGCCGCAGCCCCACGCTCACGGCGACGGAGAGCACCGCCAGGAAGAGGAGGTTGGCGGCCTGCAGGGCGAGGTTGCTCGTCCCGAGCACCTTGATGAAGGCGGCCGCCACGAAGATGTAGAGGCCACTCGTCTGGATCGCGGCCGGGAAGAGCTCCCGCGTGCCGTAGTCCCATCGGTAGCCGGCCCCGTCCGCCACGTTGCGCGCGACCTGCAGGTTCATCGCGCCGTCGAAGACGACGGCCGAGCGGGCGGCGTACCAGGTGATGACGACCAGCGGCACGAGGACCCCGAGGACGGCCAGCACGCGCGGCACCGGGCGGTCGCCGACCAGTCGCCGCAGGCGCGCATCGCGCTCCGGGGCGGCGGCCTCGGTGGTCAGGGTCTGGGTCATGTCGTCTCTCCGGGAGCACCCACGCGCTCGGCGTCGACCTCCAGGCTCGGGATCAGCGCTGCGAGGTCGGCGGCGAAGCGCTGCTCTCCCAGCGTACGGTCGATGTGCTCCTGCCCCTCCTTCGACAGTGCCGACCACAGCTCGTCGTCGCCGAGCAGGGCGAGGACGTGGCGCGCGAACTCGTCCGCGTCGTTCCCGACGAGCGAGTTGACGCCACTCTCCAGGCCCATGCCCTCGGCTCCGACGGGGGTCGTCACGACCGGCAGGCCGTGCGAGATCGCCTCTCCGATCTTGCCCTTCACACCCGCGCCGTAGCGCAGCGGCGCGATCGAGACGCGGGCCTGGGCGTAGACCGGCTCGAGGTCCTCGACCCAACCGAGGTACTCGACCCCGGCCGGAGCCGCCTCGACCAGCTCCGGGTCAGGGTCGCGGCCGACGACGCGCACTGGAAGGCCGGGGTGGGTGCGGTGGAGGATCGGCAACACGTCGGTGACGAACCACTTCACGGCGTCGGTGTTCGGCGTGTGCGTGAAGCTGCCGACGAAGAGGAGCCCGGCGCGCCCGGTCGGGACGGCCGCGATGTGGTGGAGCCGCGGGTGCACGTTCGAGATGACGCGTACGTCGGCCCCGGGCACGATCTCACCCAGCAGGGTCTGCTCGACGGGGGAGACGACGAGCGTCGTGTCGCACGTGCGGATCATCGTCAGCTCCAGCTCTCGCACGGTCTTCACGAACGCAGGCGGCGGCCCGTCGACGAGCAGCTCCGACTCGCGCTCGCCCCGCAGGAAGTGCAGGTCGACGGTGTCGAAGATGACCGGCGTGTCAGGCAGGGCCCAGCGGATGTCCTCGATGTGGGCCAAGGCGGTCCGGTAGCGGGACAGGATGACGGCCGCCACCTGCCCACGCAGCGGTGCCAGGAACGTGCTGAGCTTCCGGTGGTCGTGGAGCACCTCGACGCCCATCGCCTGCAGCGCCTCGCCGTATTCGGCGCTCTTGCCACGATTGTGCGGCACGAAGATGACGGCGTGGCCCTGGGCGCGCAGCTCGCGCAGCATCGCCATCATCCGCACCGACCCGGAGTCGTCGTCGGGCCGCGGCACGAAGTGGTCGACGACGACCACGATGTCCTTGCCCTGGAGGCGGCGAGCGGCCTTGGCCACGACGGACGGGTCGTTGGGGTAGTGGCGCACGAGCGCGTCGCGCCACTTCTCGACGAACTTCTCACGGTTCACGACCTGGTAGGCCTTGATGCCCTGTGACTCGTCGGTGCCGTGCGAGATGCCCTCGTCGTGTACGACGACCGACCGAGGCTCATAGACGACCCGGAGTCCCTGCGCCCGGACAGCGAAGGCCAGGTCGGTGTCGTCGTAGTACGCCGGCGCGAGCTCCTCGCTCAGCCCCCCGATCCGCCGCAGGTCGGTGGCGCGCAGCATGATCGAGGCACCCGAGCAGTAGTCGACGTCGCGGGTGTAGTTGTACTGGGGGTCGAGCGCCCCTTCGAACTTGCCGTAGTTCCGCCCGGAGCCGTCGGAGTAGATGATGCCGCCGGCCTCCTGCAGCAGCCCGCTCGGGTAGATGAGCTTGGAGCCGACGAGCCCGATCGTCGGATCCGCCATGCGGTCGACGAGCGGGTCGAGCCAGTCAGCGGCGACCCGCGTGTCGTTGTTGAGCAGGACGACGAGCTCACCGCGAGCCGCCTCGATGCCGGAGTTGCAGGCGCCGACGTACCCCGTGTTCGTCGTGTGCGTCACGACTCGGAGCCCGGGGATCGAGGCCAGCCGCACCCCGCTGTCGTCGGGCGAGGCGTCGTCGACGACCACGACCTCGAAGGTGGTGGCCGTCCTCAGTGCGGACAGAGCACGCAGGCACTCGCGGGTGTAGTCCCACTTGCCGTAGACGGGCACGACGATGGAGACCCTCGGCGTGGCGTGCTCGGCGAACGCGATGTCGGCGACCGACTCGGTGAAGCGGTGGTCGCGGTTCGCCAGATAGTGCGCGAGCGCGTTCGTCCCGCGCGGCACGTCCGCGAGCTTGCGGTAGGACGCCGGGTCGAAGAGGCGGTGGGGCCGGAAGTTCTCGAGGTCGCCGCGCCGGATGTAGTGGATCAGCGGGTGCGCGCCCCGGCGCGCGACCTCCTTGTTGCGGCGCAGGTAGTAGCGGCCGGAGAAGAGGTCGTTCGGGGCGAGATGCCACGTCTGCGGCGACCGCAGGTAGTGGACCGCAGGGTTCACCCCCGCCGGCGCGGCCTTGGCCGCCGGCGATGCGGCATCGAAGAGCGGGTGCGGGCTGAGCCCGGCAGAGGCGCCGACCGAGAGGTAGTGCTCGAGCGGCGTCATGCGCGCTGGCAGCCTGCCCGCCTGCTGGCGATACCAGATCGGGTCGAACAACGGGTGCGGTGGGAGCTGGAGCAGGTGACCGCGCTCGACGTAGTCGCGCAGGGCCGGCATCGGCCCCGGCGTCGAGCTCAGGCGACCGCCGTTCGCCAGGTACCACCGGGGGCTGAAGAGCGTGCGCATGCCTCGCAGCCGCTCCTCGAACGCCTCGCCGCTCGTCGCCACGCCGGCGCCCAGGGGTCGGCGGGGGAGACGTCGGCGGAGGCGGCGGGCGACCCGACGCGCCAGGCTGGATCCGTCCGGCGAAGGTGACACTCTCGGCAACTCATTTCTGCACGTCGACTAGATCCTTGACCTCCGAATCGTAACGGCAGCAGACGCCGGATCCGGCCTCGCCGGACCGTCGCACCGGCGCTCCACGCCCACGCGTGCCAGCGCTTTTGTCCCCGTTCACTGCCACGGTCTAGGCTTGTCAGCCCGCCCGAAGCCTCCTCGTCGGAAGTGATCGAAGTGTCCAGCCTGGACCCCCGAGCACCACTGGTGCTCGACACCCGGGAGCTCGGCCGCCGGGCCGGCTCCCAGCGCGAGCTCACCCGTACCGTCCCTGCTCCGGCCGACCTCGGCATCGAGGTGCTGGCGGTGCCCGCCGGCTCGCCGCTCGAGCTCGACCTGCGCCTCGAGGCCGTGATGGACGGCGTCCTGGTCACCGGAGAGGCGCACGCGGCCCTCGAGGGCGAGTGCGTGCGCTGCCTGGAGCCGCTGACCGACGAGGTCGACGTCTCGTTCCAGGAGCTCTACCTCTACGACGACACCCGAGACGCGGCCTCGCTCGAGGAGGGCGAGGACGTGAGCGTGCTCGACGCAGACCTGCTCGACCTCGAGCCGGTGCTGCGCGACGCCGTCGTCCTGGCGCTGCCCTTCCAGCCGCTGTGCTCGGAGGACTGCCCTGGTCTGTGCCCGGAGTGCGGCGCCCGGCTCGCCGACGACCCCGACCACACCCACGAGGCGCCGATCGACCCCCGTTGGGCGGGCCTGGCCGGCCTGTCCGACGGCCCCGAGTGATCGTGGGCGATCCCTCGGTGACCCGCTGAGTGCCCGTCGGGCGACTCAGGAATAACGCTGCGGCCTCCGGGTCGCCTAGGATTGCCCGGTTGCCTGACCCGCGGCGCTGTCGCGGTGGTCGGGCAGACGACTTTCGTACGCAGTTAGAGGAGAGAAAAGTGGCTGTCCCGAAGCGGAAGATGTCGCGCAGCAACACGCGTCACCGTCGCTCGGCCTGGAAGGCCGTCGCGCCGACCCTGGTCACGTGCGCCAACCCGGCGTGCGGCGCCAAGCACCTGCCCCACCGCGCCTGCGGCGAGTGCGGTCAGTACGGCGCCCGTGCCGACCGTCGCCAGGTCCTCTGACCTCTGATTCGTAAGGGCGTCCCCTGACCGCCGATACGGACTATCCCGAGCTGCGCGAGGCGCTCGGGGATCCCACGCTGGACCCCGAGCTCCTCGAACGTGCACTCACCCACCGCTCGTATGCCTACGAGAACGGCGGACTGCCGACCAACGAGCGCCTCGAGTTCCTCGGTGACTCGGTGCTCGGCGTCGTGGTGACCGAGACGCTGTATCTCAAGCACCCCGACCTCTCCGAGGGCCGGCTCGCCAAGCTCCGTGCCGCCGTCGTCAACGCCCGCGCGCTGGCCGAGGTCGGCCGCGCGATCGGTCTCGGCGACCACGTCAAGCTGGGCCGCGGCGAGGAGGCCACGGGCGGCCGCCAGAAGGCGTCGATCGTCTCCGACACCGTCGAGGCGGTCATCGGCGCGGTCCATCTCTCCGGTGGCATCGAGTCCTCCTCGGCCCTCGTGCACCGGCTCTTCGACCCGCTCATCGACGCGGCCTCGGCGCTCGGCGCCGGGCTGGACTGGAAGACCTCCCTGCAGGAGCTCGCCGCGGAGCGCGGTCTCGGCGTCCCGGAGTACGTCATCGCCGACGAGGGTCCCGACCACATGAAGACCTTCACCGCCCAGGTGCGGGTCGGCGACCAGCTCTACGGCAACGGCGTCGGCCGGTCGAAGAAGGAGGCCGAGCAGGCCGCCGCGGAGACGGCGTACGGCGAGCTCGATGCGGCCGTCGACGCCGCCCTCGACGCCGCGCCGCCCGCCGGCTAGGGATTCCGACGTGCCGGAGCTTCCCGAGGTCGAGGTCGTCCGAGCCGGCCTCGAGCGCCACGTCGTCAGCGCCACGATCGCCGACGTGGAGGTGCTGCACCCACGCCCCGTTCGCCGCCACCCGACCGGGCCGACCGGCTTCGTCGCCGAGGTGCGCGGCCGGACGATCACCGCTGCCCGGCGGCGCGGCAAGTACCTCTGGCTCCCACTCGACGACGGCAACGCGATCCTCGGTCACCTCGGGATGAGCGGCCAGCTCCTCGTGCAGCCGCCCGACGCCCCGGCCGAGCGCCACCTGCGGGTCCGCTTCGCTCTCGAGGTGCCCGCTGGTCTCGATACGCCTCCGCCCAGCGGCTCCGGCTCCTCGACCGGCGAAGGGCCCGCTGGTCGAGTAGCGAGCGCCAGCGAGCGTATCGAGACCCGCGAGCTGCGGTTCGTCGACCAGCGCATGTTCGGTGGCCTCGCGGTCAGCGCTGCAGGCGCAGAGCTGCCCCCGGAGATCGCGCACATCGCGCGGGACCCGATCGACCCGGAGTTCGACGCCGAGGCATTCGTGCGCCGCGTCAGACGCTCCTCGAGCGGCATCAAGCGGCTGCTCCTCGACCAGACCGTCATCTCCGGCGTCGGCAACATCTACGCCGACGAGGCACTGTGGCGCACACGGCTGCACGGTGAGCGTCCCGGCAACCGGCTGACCGGCCCCGTCCTGCGCGAGCTGCTGGGGCATGTCCGTGACGTGATGGCCGATGCGCTGGCCCAAGGTGGCACGTCCTTCGACGCTCTGTATGTGAACGTGAACGGGGAGTCCGGCTACTTCGACCGGTCGCTCAACGCCTACGGCCGCGAGGACCTGCCGTGCCGTCGCTGCGGCGCTCTCATGCGGCGGATCGCGTTCATGAACCGGTCGTCGTACTTCTGTCCCGTATGTCAACCCGCCCCACGGCTCAGGAGGCCTGCGGTGAGGGTTTGACCCGGATGAGCATCGGTGGGACGCTGGTAGACGGCCCGAGACCCTGCGGGCCGACCCGTGATCCAATCCGTGATCCAACGAAGGAACGTTCCTCATGGCCAAGGCGCTGATCGGCTACATGCACAGCGACCTGCGGACGCCGCACCACCTGACTGCCGAGAATGCTCGGCTGCGTGCGCGCGTGCAGGAGCTCGAGCAGCTCGTCCTCTCGCTGAAGAGCGAGAACGACACGTTGGTGGCGGCGCACACCGAGCTGCTGGAGTCTTCGATCCACGATATGCAGCCCGCCTGACGTAGGCGCGGCGTCTGGCCGTGCCCATTCAGTCGTAGCGCTCACTCCACGGTGGCGGAAGCTCTCGCCACCGCGAGGAGGGCTGCGCCCACCATCGTGAGTCCGACGATCACGAGGGCGAGAACGGCGGCCAGCACCGCCTGCGGCGCCGGCAGCCCGAGCTCGCCTATCCGCGTGCTCAGCGCGTCCCACCATCCGGAGCCGATCAGCCCGGACCAGACGTGGTTCGGCTTGTCGTGCACGATCGTGACCTGCACCGTCATGGACACCGACGCGACGGCACCGAGGGTCATGAGGGCGAAGAGCAGGCAGGCTCCAAGGCGTCGTCCGACCCGAACCAGCAGGAGGCTGACGCCGACCGACCAGCCGAGCAGTCCGGGAAGCATGTAGCGGATGTTGGGCCACCCGTGCCCGTTCGCGTGCTGCCCGACCTCGGCGAAGGCGGCCACGGTGGTCAGCAGGAGGGCGCCCAACATCCACCACCCGGCCCGATCGAGCAGTCGATCGGCGCGCTGGCCTCGGCGCGAGACCGCGGCGGCGATGGTGGCGAGCACGAAGGCTACGACTCCGCTGGCCACCACGAGCCCGCCGATGACCACACTCAACATGGCCGGATGGGCCAGGCCCGGAGCGTTGCCCTTGGCGCCGCCGAGCTGGAGCGCCTGCGCCCAGTACGCCCCGGGGCTGAGGAGGAAGTGCAGCAGGCCGTGCCCGGCGCCGGGCGTCAGCGCCCGCCGCGCGCCGCCGCCCTCCAGGCCGCCCGAGATGCTGCCGTAGCGCTGCTGGTTGAGGGCGTAGAACCAACCCGAACCGGCCACCATCGCGGCCGTGACCAGGGCGGCGCGCAGGAGTGCCACGAGGATGGTCCGCGCGGCGGGCCGGCCCAGCTCCTGCCGCGGCCAGAGGGTGAGCGCCACGACGGCTCCGACCGTCAGCAGCCCGATGGGGAGGAAGGAGACCCGCGTCAGCATGCCGAGCGTGGTCAGCACGGCGAGGACCACCGTGCTCGCCCACGACAGCCCTCGGCGCACGGCGGCCGCCAGGACGGCCAACGTGGCGGTCATGAGCACGACCATGAGCGGGTCGTTGTTGATCGTGCCGGAGGACTGCACCATCGGGGCCAGGGTCGCCGTCAGGCCCGCGGCCCCGATCACGGCCATCGCGCGCGCCTGCGGGCGGGCGGCCGCCGTCACGTCGGCCGCGATCCGTGCGACCAGCCCGATGGTGACGACCGACAGCACGGCGCCGAGCAGCCGGGTGAGGAGCAGGAACGGCCTCGGGTGCCCGGTGTGCAGCCCGAGCCACTCGATCGGACCGGTCAGGGCGTAGTAGAGCGGCGGGTGATTGCCGACGAAAATGCGCAGCCGGTGCTGACCGACCGCTGCGAAGGGGCGGTCCATGCGCTCGCCCATCACAGGCAGGTGCCCGTGGAGAACGTCGAGGCCATAGGCCACGTGGCCGTTCTCGTCGGTCGGGAGGAAGACCGGGACGGTGATCATCCAGAGCAGCACGAGCGCGGCGAACGCCAGCGCGGCGCCTGCCAGGCCGAGGCGGACGGCCTTCCGGAGTCCGGGTGCCCCCGGGGGCCGGTCGTGCGGCTTGGCCAGGGTCGCGCTCGTGCTCACCGGCGCAAGACAACCACATGCCCCGGCACGACTCGCGGGCACGCCCGGGTGAGGTTCCCCTGGATCGTCTGCGCCCGACGGTAGGCTGGCAGGAGCTGAGCTTCCCCTGCATAGCAGCTTCGGCACTCTGGCTCGACGTCGCACTGACGGCTCGACCGGGGGTGCTGCGCGACATCCGCCGTACCGATTGGGAGCCTGCGTGTACCTGAAGAGCCTGACCCTCAAGGGGTTCAAGTCCTTCGCGTCCTCGACGACGCTCCAGCTGGAGCCCGGGATCACCTGCATCGTCGGGCCGAACGGCTCCGGGAAGTCGAACGTCGTCGACGCCCTCGCCTGGGTGATGGGCGAGGCGAGCGCCAAGAGCCTGCGCGGCGGCAAGATGGACGACGTCATCTTCGCGGGCACCTCGGGCCGTCCGCCGTTGGGCCGCGCGGAGGTGCTGCTCACGATCGACAACTCCGACGGTGCGCTGCCGATCGAGTATGCCGAGGTGACGATCAGTCGCACGATGTTCCGGTCGGGCGGCTCGGAGTATGCGATCAACGGCCAGTCGTGCCGGCTGCTCGACGTCCAGGAGCTGCTCAGCGACTCGGGCATCGGCCGCGAGATGCACGTGATCGTCGGCCAGGGCCAGCTGGACACGATCCTGCATGCGACTCCGGAGGAGCGTCGGGGGTTCATCGAGGAGGCGGCGGGCGTCCTCAAGCACCGCAAGCGCAAGGAGAAGGCGCTGCGCAAGCTGGACTCGACTGAGGGGAACCTCACCCGGCTGAGCGATCTCCTCTCCGAGATCCGTCGCCAGCTCAAGCCCCTCGGTCGCCAGGCGGAGGTCGCCCGCAAGGCGCAGACCGTCCAGGCGGACCTCCGCGACGCGAAGGCCCGGTTGCTCGCCGACGACCTCGTCACCGCGCGCGCCGCCCTGGAGCAGGAGCTCGCCGACGAGTCGGTGCTCCTCGCCCGGCGCACCGAGGTCGAGCAGGCAGTGGCGGGCGCCCGCGACCACGAGGCCGCGCTCGAGGCCGCGTTGCGCGAGGACCTGCCCGCGCTGGCCGAGGCCCAGGAGACGTGGTTCGCGCTCACGGGGCTGCGGGAGCGGCTTCGCGGCACTCAGTCGCTCGCCGCGGAGCGTGTCCGCAACGCCGCGTCGGTGCCCGAGGTGGCGCCGGGCCGCGACCCCGAGCAGCTGGAGGCTGAGGCCGAGCGGGTCCGCGAGCAGGAGCGCGCGACCGACGCCGAGGTCGACACCCGCCGCACGGAGCTGGGGGCCGCGGTGAACTCCCGCAAGGCGGCCGAGGACGCGGCCGCCGAGGAGGACCGGCGGATCGCCGCGCTCCAGCGCGCGGCGGCCGACCGTCGCGAGGGATTGGCCCGCCTGCACGGTCAGGTGAACGCCCTGAGGTCGCGCGCCGCTGCCGCTGACGAGGAGGTCGGCCGGCTCACGCTTGCCCGCGAGGAGGCGACCGCGCGCGCCGACCGTGCCCAGCGCGACTTCACGGCGCTCGAGACGAAGGTCGCCGGGCTCGACGCGGGTGAGGAGGGTCTCGACGCCGAGCACGAGGCCGCCTCCGCGACGCTCGAGGACGTCGAGGAGCGCCTCGCGAAGCTGGCCGAGGAGGCCGCGCAGGCGGATCGGGACCGAACGGCGCTCGGCGCGCGCAAGGACGCGCTCGAGATCGGCCTCGCACGCAAGGACGGCGCCGGCGCCCTCCTCGCGGCCACCGACCGCATCTCGGGGCTGATCGGGTCGGTCGCCGCGGTGCTCAGCGTGCGGCCGGGCTATGAGACCGCGGTCGCGGCGGCCCTCGGCAGCGCGGCCGACGCGGTCGCCGTCGAGACTGCCGACGTGGCGGTCGAGGCGATCGGCGTGCTGAAGGCCGAGGACCTCGGCCGTGCCGGACTGCTGGTCGGCGGCGAGCCCGCCGAGCCCCGGGACTGGCCCGAGCTGGATCCGGCGGCGACCTACGCCGTCGACACCGTCGAGTGCCCGGAGCAGGTGCGCGCGGCGCTCACGCGGCTGCTGCACAAGGTGGCGGTCGTCGGTGACCTCGATGCGGCGCGCTCGCTTGTCGCGGCGCAGCCCCAGGTCACGGCCGTCACGCGCGACGGAGACGTCCTCGGCACACATTTCGCCTCCGGAGGCTCACAGGCCCAGCAGAGCCTCATCGAGATCCAGGCTGCGGTCGACGAGGCCACGACCAAGCTCGCCGAGGCGGTCGCCGCCTCGGAGAGGCTCACGTTCGAGGCCTCGCGGCTGGAGGCCGAGCGTCTCGACGCCCAGAAGCGGGTCGACGTCGCCTTGGCCAAGCTGCACGAGTCCGATGCCACGTTGGCGGCCGTCGCCGAGGAGCTCGGGCAGTACGGCGCCCAGGCTCGGGCCGCACGCGGCGAGGCGGACCGGCTCGGCCAGGCGATCGAGCAGGCCCTGGCAGCCCGTGAGCAGGCGATCGCCGGCCTCGCCGAGCTTGAGGCGCGCCTCGTGAACGCTGAGGAGAGCGACGAGGAGGAGCCGACCACCGACACCCGGGACGAGCTGGCCGAGGCGGCGCGCGAGGCTCGCCAGGCGGAGACGGAGGCTCGACTGGCACTGCGGACCGCGGAGGAGCGGGCACGGGCGATCCACGGACGCGCGGACAGCCTGCTGCGTGCGGCCGCGTCCGAACGCGAGGCACGGGCCAAGGCGACGGAGCGACGCGCACGGCTGCAGCGGGAGGGCCGGGTGGCCGAGGCCGTCGGCGTCGCGGTCGGGCGGGTCCTGCTTCGGCTCGAGGCGTCGATCGCGCTCGCGGCCGATGCCCGCACAGCGGTCGAGAAGGCCCGCGGCGGGCGGGAGCAGGAGCTGGTCGGCGTCCGGGCGACGTTGCGTCAGCTGGGGGCCGAGCTCGAGGAGCTGGTCAGCTCGGTGCACCGCGACGAGGTGGCGCGCACCCAGCAGCGGATGCGGATCGAGCAGCTGGAGGAGAAGGCGCTCGCGGAGCTCGGCCTCGACCCCGACTCGCTGGTGAGCGACTACGGTCCCGACCAGCCGGTCCCGGTGGTGCCGGTGGTGCCGTCCGGTGAGGACGGCTCCACGCCGGAGTCGCTGCCCTACGTGCGGGAGGAGCAGCAGAAGCGGCTGCGAGCGGCCGAGCGGGCACTGTCGATGCTCGGCAAGGTCAACCCGTTGGCGCTCGAGGAGTTCTCCGCGATGGAGGAGCGGCACCAGTTCCTCACCGAGCAGCTCGAGGACCTGCGCAACACGCGGCGCGACCTGCTCGACATCGTCAAGGAGGTCGACGCGCGCGTGGAGCAGGTCTTTACGGAGGCCTACGCCGACGTCGAGAGGGCGTTCGACCACGTCTTCGCGCGGCTCTTCCCCGGTGGCGAGGGGCGGCTCGTCCTGACCGACCCGTCCGACATGCTCAGCACGGGGGTCGAGGTGGAGGCGCGTCCCCCGGGCAAGAAGGTGAAGCGGCTCTCGCTGCTCTCTGGGGGCGAGCGGTCGCTGGTCGCGGTGGCCTTCCTGGTGTCACTCTTCAAGGCGCGGCCGAGTCCGTTCTACATCCTGGACGAGGTCGAGGCGGCGCTCGACGACACCAACCTCGGACGGCTCCTGGAGATCTACGAGGAGCTCCGGGAGAGCTCGCAGCTGCTCGTCATCACCCACCAGAAGCGGACCATGGAGGTCGGCGACGCGCTGTACGGCGTGACGATGCGCGGCGACGGCGTCTCGACGGTGATCTCTCAGCGGCTTCGGGAGGCAGAGCCGGCCTGAGCCCCGGCGTCCCACGCCGCCGCCAATGGCAGGACGAACGTCCTGCCTGTGGCATGGTGGCTTCGGACACGCACCTACTCGGAGGGACTTTCCCGTGCTCCTGATCGTCATCTCGATGCTCGTGATCCTCGTGCTGGCCGCGCTCGTCCTCGTCTACGCCGCCTTCCCGCATCGGGGCGAGACGGTCCCCGGCGCGCCCTGGTTGGGCGATGCCCTCGAGAAGGCGGCGGACGCCGCCCCGCTCATCGAGCCCTCCGACGAGCAGGCCTGGAGCCCCCGACTCTGACGGGACCCACCGCGAACGGGGCGGCGCATCGGCTCCGTTAGCCTGTGCGGATGCTGTCGACCCTTCGCGACCTCGCCGGACGAGTTCCCCCCGTCGCCCGCCTTCGTGACGACCGGGACCGATGGCGCGATCTCGCCGACAGTCGAGAGCGCAAGATCGCGGAGCTGAAGGAGCGTCTGGGTCGCGTTCGTGCGGACCGAGACCATCTGAAGACCTACATCGCCGAGGTCGCCGAGGTGCCGCACCAGTTCGGCGCCGGCGCCGAGGCCTACACCGGGTGGCGCGGCAGCAAGCTCCTCGGCGGCGAGGACCTCGACACGCCGGAGCGTGCCTTCCCTGGCATGGACTCCTCGGCGGTGATGACCGAGCACATCAACCGCTACGCGTTCGCCACCGGGTTCGTCGCGGGCAAGGACGTGCTCGATCTGGGGTGTGGCACCGGCTACGGCTCGGAGATGCTGTCGTGGACCGCACGGCGCGTGCGCGGGTTCGACCTGTGGAAGCCGACGCCCGACGAGCAGCCGCACTGGCCGGGTCCGCACTCGCTGACGTGGGGCCACGATCTCACGGTGGACGCCCTTCCCTCGGCCGACTGGGCGGTCTGGTTCGAGAACATCGAGCACCTCGAGAAGGCGCAGCGAGCGCTTCGGATCGGCTGGCGAGCCGTCGACAACATGGTCGCCTCGTTCCCCAACCCCGTCTACCACGGCTCCCAGCACAACCACCACCACGTGACGGACTGGTCGCTCGACGAGTTCGAGATGCATGTGCGGTGGGCCTCGACCGTGCGCTTCAACGACATCGACGTCGCACACTTCCACCAGTTCGGTGCCGACGGGCTGATCCAGCAAGGCGCCAACGCGGAGGCGGACTACTGGATCGTCGTCGCCCACGGCCTCGACCCGAAGGACGGCGTCGTGCCGGAGCCTGCGACCGACGCCGCACAGGCCGAGCCGGCCGCCGCGGACGGGACGGTTGCGAGCGCCATCGAGGCCCCCGAGGAGACCCCTTCTGCGTGAGCCGACGGATGCTGGTCGGCCTCCGCGCCTCTGATTGGATGGGCTCATGACGACGCTTGCCCTCCTCATCGCGATCGCCGTGATCGTCCTGGCGGCCGTGACCGTCGGTCTGGTCGCCACCAGCCGCAGGGGGAGGAAGCCGACGACGCTCGAGCCGCCGGCCCCCACGAGGCCGGCTGGGCCCGACGTCGTGACGCAGACCCCGGCGGCGCCGGCCCCCCCGGAGCCGGTCACGCCCGAGGTGCTCACCCCCACCCTCGAGCGGCCGGAGGGCACGGCCTCGCGGCTGGTGCGTCTGCGTCAGCGGCTCGCCTCCTCGCAGGGTGCGCTCGGCCGCGGGCTGCTCGCGCTGCTCAGCCGCGACCGCCTCGACGAGGACGCCTGGGAGTCGATCGAGGACGTCCTCATCACCGCCGACGTCGGTGTCGCGCCGACCCAGGAGCTCGTCGAGCGGCTGCGCACGAGGCTGCGGGTGGAAGGCGGAGCGTCGGCCGACCCCCGCGCGGTCCTGCGCGAGGAGCTCGTGGCGCTGGTCGACCCGGCCATGGACCGCCGGCTGCGCGTCAGCGGCGAGGACGGCGTCCCCGGGGTGGTGCTGATCGTCGGTGTCAACGGCGCCGGCAAGACGACGACCGTCGGCAAGATCGCCCGGATCCTCGTCGCCGAGGACCGCTCGGTGGTGCTGGGTGCCGCGGACACCTTCCGTGCCGCCGCCGTGGAGCAGCTGGCGACCTGGGGTGAGCGGGTCGGCGTCGAGGTCGTCCGCGGGCCGGAGGGAAGCGACCCGGCAAGCGTCGCGTTCGAGGCTGTCAAGGACGGGGTCGAGCGAGGCGTGGACACGGTCCTCGTCGACACCGCGGGGCGGCTGCAGAACAAGCAGGGCCTCATGGACGAGCTCGGCAAGGTCAAGCGCGTCATCGAGAAGCAGGCGCCGGTCACCGAGGTGCTCCTCGTCCTCGACGCCACCACCGGGCAGAACGGGCTCATCCAGGCGCGGGTCTTCAGCGAGGTCGTCGACGTGACGGGCATCGTGCTCACCAAGCTCGACGGCTCGGCCAAGGGCGGCATCGTGGTGCAGGTGCAGCGCGAGCTCGGCGTGCCGGTCAAGCTCGTCGGCCTCGGCGAGGGGCCCGACGACCTGGCGCCGTTCAGCGCCGAGGCGTTCGTCGACGCCCTGCTCGGCTGAGCTGACGTGGCGGGAGGGATCCTCGCCCGCGCTCGCCGGCGCCTGCGCAAGGGTGAGCCCACCGAGGACGAGCGCCGGCTGCTGGCGAGCCCACTCTTCGACGAGGAGTGGTATTCCGCGCAGGTCGGCCGCCCGCTCGACCGGCGCACGGCCGTGCGGCACTACCTCGACGTCGGCGTCGCCGCGGGGCACCATCCGCACCCCCTGTTCGACCCCGACTACGTCCGCTCGCAGTGGGGGCCGGCTCGTCTGCGTCGGCTCGGCGCGGGCGACCCCCTCGGCCTCTACCTGCGCCGTGAGACCTACCGGGCGTCCACGCACGTGCTGTTCGACACCGCCCGCTACGTCGGTCTCGCCCCGGAGGCTGCGACCTACCCCGGCGGCCCGACCGCGCACTACGTGGAGGTCGGGGCGGCGGCGGGGCTCACGGCCAACGACTGGCTCGACGGGGACCTGCGCGACTGGCTGCGCGAGCGGCGTACGGCGGTCGTCGGCGCCGCGGCGGGAGACGAGCCCGGCGCCGCGGCGGGAGACGAGCCCGGTGCCGCGGGGGAGTCCGGTGCCGCGGAGGAGTCGCTCGTCTCGGTGATCGTCGTGGCGTCGGGCGACGCGGGCGGTGCGACGGCCGCGGTCGAGTCGGCGATGGCCCACGGAGCAGCGGAGCGACACCGGGTCGAGTGCGTCGTCTGGGACGACGGCTCCCGCGCAGAGGTTGCGGCTGCCCTGGAGGCGCTTCCCCTCCGCTTCCCCGGAGTCCAGGTCATCCATGGCGGCTCCATGCGCGGGCCGGCGTACGCGACGAACCGCGCCCTGGCTCGCGCATGCGGGGCCACGGTGGTGCTGCTCGGCGACGACGTCGCACTTCCACCCGGCTGGCTGGAGCCGCTTCTGGAGCCGCTCGCCGACCCGGCGGTGCTGGGCGCCCAGGCGGTGCTGATCTCCGCGGACAGGCTGATCCGGTCAGCAGGCTACGCGTTCCCGCCGGGTGGGCTGCCCCATGACTTCCTGCGCGGGTTCCCCCTGGACGACGCCATGCGGATCGGGCCGTTGTCGTTCGCCGCCGTCAGCACCGCCGCGATCGCCGTACGCCGCACGCAGCTCCTCGAGGTCGGCGGCCTCGACGAGTCACTCGGCGGTCCGGGCGGGGCTGCGGGCGACGGTGCCCGTGCAGGTCGGGGCGAGGGTCTCGTCCAGGATCTGGACCTGTGCAGGCGCCTCGTCGAGCGACACGGCGGGCACTTCCGGGTCGTCGCCGAGGCGGCGGCGCTGCGCCGCGAGCGACCGGGAGACGAGGCCACCTCCGAGGCCGACCGGACCCGCATCCTCGCCGACGGGGATGCAGGAGCAAGGGGCGACGACGTCGCCCTCTGGGCCGCCGCGGGCTTCCGGGTCGTCGACCGTGACATTCGCGGACCGCGGGCCGACGAGTCGCTGGCACCGCGGCTGCGGGTGCCCCAGCCGCTGCTCGTGCGCGAGGCGCGCTTCCACACCCGGCCCGGACCGCTGCGCTGGGCCATCAAGAACCCCACACCGGCCCACTCGACCGCGTGGGGTGACATCCACTTCGTGGACGGCCTCGCCGAGGCCCTGCGGAGCCTCGGCCAGCAGGTCGTGGTCGACCGGGCCGAGACGTGGGAGCGGCCGACCGTCCGGCACGACGACGTCGCGGTCCTCATCCGCGGACCCTTGGCAGCCCGCCCGACGCCCGAGCATCCGACGTTGGCCTGGGTCATCTCCCACCCCGACACCGTGACCGCGGAGGAGCTCCAGGGCTACGACGCCGTGTTCGCGGCCAGCGCCTCGTGGGCCGGGCGGCGGTCGGCGGAGTGGGGCATCGCGATCCAGCCGCTGCTGCAGGCGACCGACCCGGACCGCTTCGGACCCGACTCGGCCGACCCCGACTCCGGAGCCGAGGTGCTCTTCGTCGGCAGCACCCGCGGCGAGTTCCGCCCGATCGTCCGTGACGCCCTCGCCGCGGACCTCGACCTCGAGATCTACGGAGTCGGATGGGAGGAGTTCCTCAGGCCCGACCAGGTCGCCGGCCGCTATCTCGACAACACGCGCGTCTCGGCCGCCTACCGCTCGGCCGGAGTCGTCCTCAACGACCACTTCGAGGACATGCGGCGCGAGGGCTTCCTGTCCAACCGGCTCTTCGATGCCGTCGCGAGCGGTGCGCGCGTCGTGAGCGACGAGGTCGCGGGGTTGAACGAGACCTTCGGCGGGGCCGTGCAGGTCTACCGCACCCCGGAGGACCTGCGGCGTCTCGTGGCCAGGCGGCACGAGGTCTTCGCCGACGAGGCCACCCGCGTCGCCGTCGCCGAGCGCGTACGACGCGAGCACTCGTTCCGCGCGCGGGCCGAGGTGCTCCTCTCCGCGGCCCACGAGGCGGTGGGCCGGCGGCCCTGGTGAGTCGCGCCGTGACCGGGGCTCGACCCCGCTGCTGGCATACTCGTCCGGACCACTCGAGCGAAGGCGGAAGGGCTGCGGAGTGATCGCGTTCTCTGTCGTCACGGCCGTCCACGACGTGGCCCGGTATCTCGACGACTTCCTCTCCTCGCTGGATGCGCAGGACCATCCCCACGACCGGATCCAGGTCGTGGCGGTGGACGACGGCTCCTCCGACGACAGCCTGGAGCGGCTGCGTCGCTGGGCGGAGCGCACCGACCTGGACGTGACCGTGCTCAGTCAGAGCAACGCGGGTCAGGGGAGCGCGCGCAACCTCGGCCTGGAGCATGCGACGGGGGACTGGGTGCTGTTCCCGGACCCCGACGACCGGCTCGACGCGACGTACCTGAGCGCCGTCAGCGCCTTCCTCGCCCACCATCCGGAGACCGACGCCGTCGCTGGCGCGCTCTGGGTGCTCGACGACGGCAGCGGACGGCTGAGCGACACCCACCCGATGCGGGACCGGTTCGCCGACGGCGACCGGCTCGTGGACCTGTCGGTGCTCGGCGACTACTTCTTCGGCAGCGTCAACGCCGGCTGCTTCCGGCGTGACCGGATCGAGGAGGCCGGTCTCCGCTTCGACGTGGAGATCCGGCCGACGTTCGAGGACGCCCACTTCGTGGGCCGCTACCTGCTCGAGACGGGATCGCCGCCGACCGCTCCGCAGCCGGCTGCTCCGCCGCCGACCGGGACCGGCGGGCCCCTGGTCGCGTTCGTCGCCTCGGCGCGCTACCACTACCGCAGGCGGGCGGACGACTCCTCGACGCTGCAGACCAGCTACGACGACCCCCGCCGCTACACGATCGTGCCCGAGCGCGGTCACCTGGACCTGCTGCGCCGGGCGAGTCGTCGCCATGGGGGCCGCGTGCCGCAGTGGGTGCAGGAGCAGGTGATCTACGACCTGTCGTGGACCCTGTCGCGCCACGATGCCCGCGACGGGGACATCGCCGCCAAGGGCGAGATCGCCGAGACGTTCCACCGCCTGCTGGGCCAGATCACCGAGCTCCTCGACGTCGAGGTGATCGACGGCTTCCGTTGGCGCCGCCTCAAGCCGGAGTGGCGGGCGCTGCTGGCGCACGGCTACCGGCCCGAGCCGTGGCACAGCGAGCAGGCCGTCCTGACGGCGTACGACGCCGTGACCGGGCTGGTCCAGCTCTCCTACCTCTACGTCGGCGAGCCCCCGTCCGAGCGAGTGTGGGCCGGCGGTCAGGAGGTCCGGCCGCTCCAGGCCAAGCACCGCGACATCGTCGCGCTCGAGCAGGTCCGGGTCCGCGAGCGGATCCTGTGGCTTCCCGCGGGCGAGAGCGCGCGGCTGCAGCTGGACGCGCGCGACCTGCCCATCGTCGGCGAGCCGGTCCAGCCGGCCCCGGTCACGCTCCGCCCAGGGGAGCTGCAGCGCCTGCTGTCACCTCGCCGGAGCCCCGCGGTGCCCGAGGCGCGGCGGCGCGCCGGGCGCAAGGAGCGGCTGCTGCGCCGCCTCGCGCGCACCCGCCTGGTCCGGCGGCGCTACGGCGACGCCTGGCTGCTGGTGGACCGGGCCCACGACGCCGACGACAGCGCCGAGCATCTGTTCCGCTACCTGCGCCATGAGCGACCTGAGGTCAACGCCTGGTTCACCGTCGAGGAGGGCACCCCCGACTGGCAGCGGCTGCGTCGTGACGTCGGGCGCCGCGTCGTGCCGTTCGGCTCGATGCGCTGGAAGCTGCTCATGCTCAACACGACGTGGCTGGTCTCCTCCCACGCCGAGAACGTGCTGCTGCGCCCGCAGCCCCTCGCCTTCACCGCGCCGACGTGGCGGTTCGCCTTCCTGCAGCACGGCGTGATCAAGGACGACCTGTCCGGCTGGCTCAACCGCAAGCCGATCGACGCCTTCGTCACAAGCACGCCGGCGGAGTACGACTCCATCGTCCGGGACGGGTCGGGCTACCGGTTCACGTCCAAGGAGGTCGTCCTCAGCGAGCTGCCCCGCTTCGACCGGCTCCGCGAGCAGGCGAACGAGGTCGCCCCGGAGGAGCGCGACCTCGTGCTGGTCGCGCCGACGTGGCGTGCCTGGCTCGTGGATCGCCCGCGCAAGGACACCCATCGCCGACGGCTCGAGACCGATGCCGTCGAGTCCGACTTCGTCCAGGCGTGGATGGGCCTGCTCGCCGACCGTGACCTGGCCGAGGCGTGCGAGCGGCACGGGCTACGGCTGGCCTTCCTGCCGCACCCCAACATGCAGCCGCTGCTGGACCGGCTGGACCTGCCCGCGCACGTCCAGCCGATCAGATACGCCGGCACCGACGTGCGCGCGCTGGTCGCCCGGTGTCGCCTGATGATCACCGACTACTCCTCGATGGCGTTCAACGCCGGCTACGTCGAGCGGCCGGTGCTCTACTACCAGTTCGACGCAGAGAGGGTCCGCACCCTCGGGAGCCACGTCGGCCGTCCGGACTACTTCGACTACGTCCGCGACGGCTTCGGGCCCGTGCGCGAGCACCCGGACGACGTGGTCCGCACCGCCGTCGAGATGATCGAGGCCGGCCCGTTCCCCGATCCGGCCTACCGCGCTCGCGCCGCCGCGACCTTCACCCTCCGCGACGGACACGCCTCACGGCGCGTCACCGACTTCCTGCTGGCCTCGACGCGCCGCGCCCCGCGGGACGCGGTCGTGGCGCCCGTCCCAGGCACGTCGGGGCCGACCGTCGCGGCACCTGCGAGCGAGGACCACGCGCCCTCGAGCGGTTTACGTCCGTAACGTGACGTTAACCGGCCAGCGCAGGCAGTTACGTCACCGCAACATCGAGCGGCGTGCGTCGAAACCTCCAGCCGCGAAGGTGATCCGCAAGTAGGGCGAGTGGGCCGAGTCCGGGGCGGACCCCTCGCCGTGGGATGTCTTTGGGAGGTTCTGTGGACGGCTATTACGCCTTCATGCTGGTGGCGACAGCGCTCGTCCTGATGATGACCGTGCCCGCGCTGGCGCTGTTCTACGGCGGCATGACGCGGTCGAAGTCGGTCCTCAACATGATGATGATGTCGTTCGTCGCGTTCGGCATCGCGGCGATCGTGTTCGTGCTCTGGGGTTGGTCGGAGGGCTGGGGCGGCGACGGGGTCGGCAACGGCAACGGCAAGCTCATCGCCAACCCCTTCACCATGTGGGGCCTCGATGGGGTGAGCTGGGGCAGCTACATCGGCGTCATCTTCCAGATGACGTTCGCGGCGATCACCGTGGCGCTGATCAGCGGCGCCATCGCCGACCGCGTCCGGCTGCTCGCCTGGGTCGTGTTCGTCCCCGCCTGGCTGACGCTGTGCTACTTCCCGGTCGCCCACAACGTGTGGGGCGGCGGCTGGCTCTACAGCCAGCTCAGCACGTTCAGCGGCGGCGGCAACGGTCCGCAGGACTATGCCGGCGGCACGGTCGTGCACATCAACGCCGGTATCGCCGGACTGGTGCTCGTGCTGGTGATCGGCAAGCGGATCGGGTTCGGTCGCGACCCCATGCGCCCGCACAACCTCACCTTGACCATGATCGGCGCCGGGCTCCTGTGGTTCGGCTGGTACGGCTTCAACGTCGGCTCCATCGTCTTCACCGGCAAGACCGAGGCCGACAACATCAAGCAGTTCATGACCGAGACCGGGGTCACGTTCCTCAACACGACGATCGCGACCGCGGCCGCCATGCTGGCCTGGCTCCTGGTCGAGCGCTTCCTCCACGGGAAGGCGACCTCGCTGGGTGCCGCCTCGGGCATCGTCGCCGGCCTCGTCGCGATCACCCCGGCCTGTGGTGCGGTGACGCTGACCGGCGCGATCGTCGTCGGCGCGGTCGCCGGTGCCCTGTGCGCCGTCGCCGTCGGCGTCAAGTACAAGCTGGGCTACGACGACTCGCTCGACGTCGTCGGTGTCCACCTGGTCGGCGGTCTGGTCGGCACCCTGCTGATCGGCCTCGTCTCGAGCGCAAGCGCTCCTGGAGGCATCGACGGTCTCTTCTACGGGGGCGGCCTTGCCCCGCTGGTCGTCCAGTTCCTCGCGGCGCTCTTCACCGTCGTCTGGACCGGCATCCTGACCGGCGGCCTCGCCCTCGCCATCAAGTTCACGATCGGCTGGCGCATCACCGACGAGGCCGAGGTCGACGGCATCGACACCGACCAGCACGGTGAGACCGCCTACGACGTCGTCGCCGGGTCGGGAGTCCTCGCATGAAGCTCGTGACCGCGGTGATCAAGCCGCACAAGTGGGAGGATGTCCGCGAGGCGCTGGAGACCTTCGGCGTCACCGGCATGACGGTCAGCGAGGTCAGCGGCTACGGCCGGCAGAAGGGCCACACCGAGGTCTACCGCGGCGCGGAGTACGACATCGCCCTCGTGCCCAAGATCCGCATCGAGATCGTCGTCGAGGACGGCGACGCCGACGACGTGCTGGCCCTCATCGTCAAGACGGCCCAGACCGGCCGCATCGGCGACGGCAAGGTGTGGGTCAGCCCGGTCGAGACGGTCGTCCGGGTCCGCACCGGCGACCGCGACGCGGCCGCCATCTAGCGACACATCTCGACACGACCCGGCTCCCACGGGAGCCGGGTCGTGCCGCATCCAGCACACCGGCACCGCACATCCGGCACAATCGGCGCACCGGTCTCTTGACCGGCCCCGCGACGCGGGGGCCTGCGAATCGTGAGGAGAACCATGAAGCTCGTCACCGCGGTCATCAAGCCGCACAAGTGGGAGGACGTCCGCGTCGCTCTCGAGTCCGTCGGCGTGACCGGCATGACGGTCAGCGAGGTCAGCGGCTACGGCAGGCAGAAGGGCCACACCGAGGTCTACCGCGGCGCCGAGTACGACGTCGCGCTCGTGCCGAAGATCCGCATCGAGATCGTCGTGCCCGACGGCGACGCCGACGTCGTCGTCGACACCATCCTGCGCAGCGCCCAGACCGGTCGCATCGGCGATGGCAAGGTGTGGGTGCAGACCATCGAGGGCGTCGTACGCGTCCGCACGGGCGACCGCGACGACGCGGCGCTTTAACACCCTCTCAGCGAAGGATCCGCGCATGACCGCCGCCGAGCGAGCCCGACGCACGGCCGCGGCCGACGACCTGTGCTCCAAGGCGTACGACGACTCGGGCGGTCCCACGCAAGGAGCGGCGCTCGTCGCGGTCGGCGGCTACGGCCGCGGCGAGCTCGCGCCGTACTCCGACCTCGACGTCGTCCTCGTCCACGACGAGGGCGTCGAGCTGGGGGAGACCGCAACCCGGCTGTGGTACCCGCTGTGGGACTCCGGAGCCAACCTCGACCACTCCCTGAGGTCGCTGCCCGAGATGGTGTCCGCCGCCGACGCCGACGTCCGCGTGGCGCTCGGCCTCCTGGACGTGCGACACCTCGCCGGCGACCCCAACCTCACCCTTCGGCTCCGGGCCACCATGCTCGCGCACTGGAGACGGAACGCCCGCGCCCGCCTCCCCGAGCTGCACAGGCTGGTCGCGCAGCGCCATGAGCTCCTGGGCGAGCTGGCGCACGCGAGCGTCCCCGACCTCAAGGAGGCCGCAGGTGGTCTGCGCGATGCGACGATCCTCAAGGCTCTGGTCGCGACCTGGCTCGTGGACGTGCCGCACACCGACCTGGAGCCGCGGCGCCAGGATCTGCTCGACGTGCGCGACCATGTGCACGACATCGCCGGACGGGCCACCGACCGGGTCGCCCCCGAGATGTGGGGCGAGCTGGCGCAGCGCCTGGGTCTGGCGGACGAGCGCGGTGCTCAGGTGCACGTGCGTCAGCTCGGGCGGCGCATCACGCATCTGTCCCGGCTCACCTGGCGGCGCGTCGACGCCGCGCTCGCGCGGCCAGTCGGCGTGCGACCCCGTCGTCCCGAGCTGACGCCGCTGGGTCCGGGCGTGGCGCTGTCCGGCGGGGAGGTGGTGCTGGCGCCGGGCGCCCGTCCCGCCGACGACCCGCTGCTGTTCCTGCGGGCCGCCGCGCTCGCCGCGGAGCACGACGTCGTCCTGGCCCCGCCGACCGTGGCGCGGCTGGCCCGCGAGACAGCGCTGCTGCCGGTGCCGTGGCCGCCCGAGGCGCTGCGTCTCTTCGTCCGCCTGCTCGCGTCCGGGCACGGTCTGCGGGCGGTGTGGGAGACGCTGGACGAGACCGGTGCGGTCGACCATCTGCTCCCCGAGTGGGAGCGGATCCGGCTGCTGCCGCACGCCTCCGCGATCCACCGCTTCACCGTCGACCGGCACGTCGTCGAGACCTGCATCGAGGCGGCGAGCCTCATCCGCACCGTCGCGCGTCCCGACGTGCTCATGGTGGCTGCGCTCCTGCATGACATCGGCAAGGGGAGCCTGACCGAGCACAGCGTGGCGGGCGCGCCGGTGGCGCGGGAGATCGCGACGCGGATGGGGTTCGACGCCAGAGCGGTCGCCCTGGTGGAGACGCTGGTGCGCTGGCACCTGCTCCTGGCGTCCGTCGCGACCACCCGTGACCCCGACGATCCCAGCACGATCGCCGCGGTCACCGCGCATGTCTCCGACGCCGAGGCCCTGGACCTGCTGGCCACCCTCACCGAGGCCGACGCCCGGGCGACGAGCCCCAAGGCCTGGTCGACCTGGCGCTCCGCGCTGATCCTCGACCTGGCTCGGCGGGCGCGCGTCGCGCTCGAGGTCGGATCGGCACTGCCGGCGGTCGTGGCCGACCCGGTGAAGATCCCGAGGCAGGTCCGCAAGGGCCAGGCGTGGTGGGAGGTCGAGGTCGCCGCCGACGGAGCGCGCGTGACGGTCATCGCCCCCGACCGGGTCGGTCTGCTGGCCGACATCGCCGCGACCTTCGCGATGCAGCGCCTCCGGGTGCGGGCGGCACGCGCGTGGGCGCAGGAGACCTACGGCGTGTCGGTGTGGGAGCTCGACGAGGAGCAGCTGGACCCGAAGGTGCTGCGGGAGCGGTTCGCGGCGATCAGCGACCGGCGGATCGACCCCGACGTGCGCCTGCGGCCCGCCGACACCGCAACGCTCGCGCCGAGCGTCGCCGTGCGCCCCGAGGCCTCCACCCAGGCGACCGTCCTCGAGGTGCGCGCCACCGACCGGCCCGGCGTCGTCTACCTCGTCTGCGCGGCGCTCGCCCGGCACGACGTGGCGGTCCGGTCCGCCCACGTCGACACGCTCGGCCCTCAGGCCGTCGACGTGTTCTACCTGCAGGAGGCGTCCGCCGGTGTGCTCAGCGACCAGCGGGCCGCCGAGGCCGCTCACGCCGTCCGTGCGGCTCTTTCAGGGGAGTCCCTCTAGAGTTGGGTGTCGATCCCACCGCCTGATCCGAGGACCAGATCTTGTTCGCCACGCTCTCCGACCGGCTCGCCGACACCTTCAAGAACCTGCGAGGGAAGGGTCGGCTCTCCGAGGCTGACATCGACGCCACCGCCCGCGAGATCCGCATCGCGCTGCTGGAGGCCGACGTCGCGCTGCCGGTCGTGCGCGAGTTCGTCGCCACGGTCAAGGAGCGGGCGCGCGGCGAGGAGGTCTCCCAGGCGCTCAACCCGGCCCAGCAGGTCGTCAAGATCGTCAACGAGGAGCTCGTCGCCATCCTCGGTGGCGAGACCCGGCGATTGCGCTATGCGAAGGCCGGTCCGACCGTCATCATGCTCGCGGGTCTCCAGGGCTCCGGCAAGACGACGCTGGCGGCCAAGCTCGCGCTCTGGCTCAAGGGCCAGGGGAAGTCGCCGCTCCTCGTCGCCTGCGACCTCCAGCGTCCCAACGCCGTCAACCAGCTGCAGGTGAACGGCGAGCGGGTCGGCGTGCCCGTGTTCGCGCCGGAGCCCGGCAACGCCCAGGGAGTCGAACACGGTGGTGACCCGGTCGCCGTCGCGCGTGCCTCCGTCGAGGAGGCCAAGCGGACCCTCCACGACGTGGTCATCGTCGACACCGCGGGCCGTCTCGGCATCGACGCCGAGATGATGAAGCAGGCCGCCGACATCCGCGACGCGATCGAGCCCGACGAGGTCCTCTTCGTCGTCGACGCGATGATCGGCCAGGACGCGGTCACGACCGCGCAGGCGTTCCTCGACGGCGTCGGGTATGACGGCGTGGTCCTCACCAAGCTCGACGGCGACGCCCGCGGTGGCGCCGCGCTGTCCATCGTCAGCCTGACCGGCAAGCCGGTCATCTTCGCCTCGAACGGCGAGAAGATGACCGACTTCGACCTGTTCCACCCCGACCGGATGGCCGGCCGGATCCTCGACATGGGCGACGTGCTCACCCTCATCGAGCAGGCCGAGAAGGCGTTCGACGCCGAGCAGGCCGCGAAGGCGGCGGAGAAGGTCGCGACCGGCGACTTCACCCTCGATGACTTCCTCCAGCAGATGCAACAGCTGCGCAAGCTCGGGTCGATGTCGAAGCTGATGGGGATGCTGCCCGGCATGGGCCAGTTCCGCGAGCAGCTGGCCAACTTCGACGAGCGCGAGATCGACCGGATCCAGGCGATCATCCAGTCGATGACGCCGGGGGAGCGCACCAACCCGAAGATCATCGACGGCTCGCGGCGCTTCCGCATCGCGAAGGGTGCCGGACGGACCGTCTCGGACGTCAACCAGCTCATCGACCGGTTCGGCGAGGCGGCGCGGATGATGCGCCAGCTGGCCTCGGGTGGCGGCATGCCCGGGATGCCCGGCGCTCCGGGGATGGCGTTCGGCAAGCGCGCCGGTGCCAAGCAGCAGGCCAAGCAGAAGAAGGGCAAGGGCGCCCGCCGCTCCGGCAACCCCGCGAAGGCCGCCGCGGAGGCCAAGGCCGAGATCGAGAAGAAGCCAGCCGCCGCGAACCCGTTCGGCAACCCCGGTGGCGAGGAGATCGACTACGAGGCCGCTGCCGCGCAGCTGAACCTGCCGAAGGACTTCTCCAAGTACCTCAAGTGAGTCCCGGCCCCGCGGGCCGCGCGGTGGTCGGCGAGGTGGTCGGCGAGGTGGTCGGAACTGGTCTGAACGGGCGAGTTGGCGGCGCGGAGATCGGCCGATTGAGACCACTTCCGCGGCGCCGCGACTGCGTCGACGTCCCACGCGGAACCCAACGGGGTTGTTGAGCCGTCCGGTCGGGGGTAGTTCGGGACGTTTCCGACTATTACTGACGAGTAGACCGTGGGGAACGTCCCGAACTACCGGCCCCGCGGCGAGCGGCCCCGTCGTCACCGGAGGAGAGACCCGCGGCTAGGGTCTGCGACGTGTCCCGGGTCCTGGTCGTCGATGCCGCCAATGTCGTCGGCGCCCGCCCCGACGGCTGGTGGAAGGACCGCGCCGGGGCGGCCCGACGACTGCACGAGGCGCTCCTCGTGGCCGACGTCGACTTCGACGTCGTCGTCCTCGTGCTGGAGGGGCAGGCGAAGGCGGGTGCGAAGGCCGGGCGTGATGCCCATGTCAGGACCGTCCACGCCGCCCGTGACGGCGACTCCGCCATCGTCGCCGAGGCGCGAGCGGCAGCCGACCGCGGCCACACGGTCGCGGTGGTGACGGCCGACCGAGCACTGCAGGCGAACGTGTCCGGGTTCGCGACGACGCTCAGCCCGACCTGGCTGCTCGAGCACCTCTGACGGCCCGGCGGTACCCTGCCCCGCATGACGGCTCCCCGGTCCCCGATGAGGTTCCACGGCCCGGTCCTGCCCGGCGGCGACGTACGCGACCTGTATGTCGTCGGCGACCGGATCACCTACGAGCCGCAGGCCGGCGCCGAGACGGTCGCGTCGGGCTGGATCGTGCCCGGCCTCGTCGACGCCCACTGCCACCTCGGCCTCGGGCCGGACGGCGAGGTGAGCAAGGAGCAGACCGAGGAGCAGGCGGTCGCCGACCGCGACGGCGGCGCGCTGCTGATCCGCGACTGCGGCTCGCCGGCCGACACGCGCTGGATCCAGGAGCGTGCCGACCTGCCCCGGCTCCTCAGGGCAGGCCGACATGTGGCACGCACCCGTCGCTACATGCGCAACTACGCCAACGAGGTGGAGCCGACCGACCTCGCCACCGCGGTCGCCGAGCAAGCCGGTCGCGGTGACGGCTGGGTCAAGCTCGTCGGCGACTGGATCGACCGCGAGGCAGGCGACCTCATGCCGTCCTTCTCCGCCGACGACTTCGCAGAGGCCGTCAAGGTCGCGAACGAGGCGGGCGCGAAGGTGACCGCGCACTGCTTCGGTCGCGACGTCCTCCCCGGCCTCATCGAGGCCGGGATCGACTGCATCGAGCACGGCACGGGCCTCACTCCGGAGCTGGTCGGCGCCATGGCCGAGCGCGGCACGGCGCTGGTGCCGACGGTCGTCCAGACCGAGATCTTCCCGGGCCTGGCGGCTGCCGCCGGGGACAAGTTCCCGAACTACGCGACGACGATGAACGGCCTCTACGACCACCGCCGCGAGACGCTCATGAGCGCCTACGAGGCCGGCGTACGCCTCTTCGCAGGCTCCGACGGCGCCGGTGGCCAGCGCCACGGCGTGCTCCACGAGGAGGTCGTCGCGATGCACCGGATCGGCCTGCCGGCGGACGTGGCCCTCGGAGCAGCGTCGTGGCGCGCCCGCGAGTGGCTGGGCTTCACCCCTGACCTCGCCGAGGGCAGCGAGGCCGACTTCGTCGTCTACGAGGCCGACCCGTTGGCCGACCTCACCGTGCTGGCCCGGCCCGCTGCGGTGGTGCTGCGGGGGACCGTGGTCGGGTAGGCGTACGCCGTCTCGCCTCCAACCCGCCGGCGCAGCGCGCCGACGACGACCGGCACCAGGCACACCGCGCCCAGGATCGCGAGCACCCTCACCGCGCCCAGGGCCTGGGCCCCCACGGGCGCGGCCACGGCGCCGACCAGGCCGGCGGAGACCATCAGCGTGTCCGCGAGGCCGAGGACGCCAGCGCTGCGGTCGTCACCGGCCTCGCGCTGGATCGTCTCGGTGGCGGCGGCCTCGACCTGCACGGCGGCTGCGCCGATCAGCAGCAGCGGCACCGCCGCCCATCCGGCGCCGGGTGAGGCCGCCACGGCGGCGAGCGCCACGCCCACGAGCACCAGTCCCGGTCCGAGAGGCGGACGGGTACGGCGACCGCGCCCGCCCCGCAGCCGCCCACCCCTCAGCGGAGCGCCCAGCAGCGGTGCGCCCAGGGCGCCGAATCCGAGCAGGGCCGTGGCCAGCCCGTACGTCGCACCGCCCCCCGTCCCCGACCACCGCTCCTGGGCCAACGGCAGGAGCACCACCCCGGCCCCGGATCCGACGGCGTTGACGAGCATCATCGCCACCAGAGCGGTCCGCAACGGGCCGGAGCCGTGCGCAAGCCGGTCGTCCGGGCGGGCCCCTGCGCCCTCCGCGGTCGAGCCCGCCGCCGAGCCCGCCGCCAAGCCCGCGGAGATCCTGACGGGCGTCGCGCTCGGCATCGGACGTGGCTGGCGCACACCGGCGTAGCAGCCGAGCGCCACCAGGGTCAGGATGACCGCGACGGGGCCGACCGCCTCCGGCACGAGGAGCAGCATGCCGCCTAGCGCCGGGCCCACGACGAACGCCGCGACCTCGACGGTGACCAGGAGCTCGGTCGCCCGGTCGCGATCGTCGCCCGCCAGCCCCGGCATGCCGGCCGCCAGCGCCGGGTAGGCCGGCGTGCCAGCCGCCACCGTGAGAGAGGCCAGCAGGACGGCGAGGGAGGCGTGCTCGGTCGCGATCGCGCCTCCGACTGATGCGAGCAGCACCACGCGTCCGACCAGCGTCATGCGCACGATCCGGTCGCGGGAGTGGCGGTCGGCCAGGCGGCCGACCCACCACGACAGGACGACGTAGGGCGCGAGTCGCCCCGCCGCGGCGAAGCCCAGCACCGCTGCGCTGTGGCTGGCGTGGGCGACCATCACGAGCAGCAACGGCCATGGCAGCGACATCGCCAGCGCCGAGAGGGCATGAGTCGTGAGGACGCGTGCGGTACGTCGGCGCGACGTGGCGGGCATGGCGTCCTCCGAGCTGGTGAGACGATCGGCCCCGAGACCTCTCAGGAGGAGGCACGTCCAGCCCTCGCTGATACACCGAGCACGAGTCGGGGGGAGGGAGCGAACCGACCGCGCGCGCGTGCGGGTGTCCGTCGGATTTCGACCCGCGGGGTCACCTCTGGCAGACTTGCCGGTCGAGTCCTGCACGGACGGACCCTCTCACCGGCCGTTGCAGTGTCCGCCGAGGAGCGGGCGTCGGTGTTCCCCACCTGTCGCACGACCCTCACCCACACACGAATTCCGAAGGAACACCACAGACGTGGCCGTCAAGATCCGCTTGAAGCGCCTGGGCAAGATCCGGGTGCCGCAGTACCGCATCGTCGTCGTCGACTCCCGCAAGAAGCGCGATGGTCGAGTGCTCGAGGAGATCGGGAAGTACCACCCGAAGGAGGACCCGTCCTTCATCTCGGTGGTCTCCGACCGCGCTCAGTACTGGCTCGGCGTCGGCGCCCAGCCGACCGAGTCCGTTGAGGCGATCCTCAAGGTGACCGGCGACTGGCAGAAGTTCAAGGGCCTCCCGGGCACCGAGGGCACCCTCAAGGTCGCCGCGCCGAAGCCGGACAAGCTCGAGCTCTTCAACAAGGCTCTCGCCGAGGCTCACTCCGCCCCGACGTCCGAGGCCGTGACCAAGGCGTCGAAGAAGGCCGAGAAGAAGTCGGACGAGGCTCCGGCTGCCGAGGCCGAGGCTCCGGCCGCCGAGTCCACCACCGAGGCCTGATCATGCTCGCCGAGGCGCTCGAGCACCTCGTTCGCGGGGTGGTCGACCACCCCGACGACGTCGTGGTGCGCGACAAGCAGCTGCGCCGCGGGTCGATCCTCGAGGTCCGGGTGCACCCCGACGACCTCGGCAAGGTGATCGGTCGCGGCGGCCGCACGGCATCGGCGTTCCGCACTGTCGTCGGCGCCCTGGCGGGCAAGAACGGCGCGCGCATCGACTTCGTCGACGTCGACAAGCGTCGCTGAGCCCAGCGCGTCGAGCATCGCCTTCAGCGGGCGTCACCTGTCACGGGTGACGCCCGTTCGGCGTCTTTGTCGCTACCGTGGGGCTCCCGGGGACAGGAGGCCGTAGGCGATGGCGAGTGGCGATCCGGATCCGCTTGCGGCGTACGTGCGCGCACAGGTCGAGGCGGTCTTCGACGAGGGCGGCAGGCTTCCCGACCCCCAGGCCGTCCACCAGACGAGGGTCGCGATCCGAAGGCTGCGCAGCACACTGCGGGTCTTCGAGCCCCTCCTCTCGCTCGAGCCCGCCGAGCTGGCGAGGGCCGACGAGGAGCTGCGGTGGTTCGCGGCGCTTCTCGGCGAGGCACGGGATCGGCACGTCCAGCGCGAACGGTTCGCCGCCGTCCTCGACGCACTGCCCGCCGAGGACGTGATCGGCCCGGTGCCCGCTCGCCTCGAGGAGGCACTGCGGGCCGAGCAGGTCGAGGCGGAGGGGGAGATCGCACGGGCGGTGGCCTCGGAGCGCTGTGCCGACCTGCGTCACATGCTCGGCCGGTGGCGACACCGACCTCCGGTCGCCGACGTCGGTGCTCGTGCGCTGCGCAAGCGAGCGCGCAAGGCGGCGACGAAGGCCGACCGGCGCCTGGCCACCGCCTCCCACGGCGCCGGCGCCGACCTGCATCCTGCTCGGAAGGCCGCCAAGCGCGCGCGGTACGCCGGCGAGGTGCTCGCTCCTCTCGGCCGGGGCAAGAAGCAGCGCAAGCGGCACAAGTTGGTCCAAGTGCTCCTCGGCGACTACCAGGACGCGATCGTCGCCCAGGAGACGCTCCGCCGCCTCGCCGGCGCTCTCGGTCCCAGCGAGAGCGGCTTCACGCTCGGAGTGCTGCACGAGCGCGAGCGGGAGACCGCCCGGGGTCTCAGCAAGAAGGCCCGCCAGCTGGCCCGGAAGCGTCGCTGAGCAGCCGACGCCCTCGCGAGCGCGCGAGTTGTCAGGCCCGCGTGCGCAGCTGCCGCCAGGGCCGGTGCAGGGCGAGCTCGCGACCGGTGACCTCGTCGGCTGCGATCTCGACGACGTAGTACTTCGGCGTGTCGACCCACGGATGCAGTGGCACCTGGTCGGCGCGATACTCCTCAGGCTCGTCCAGCCGCCGGGCGCGGCCGCGGACCACCACGCTGCAGGCCGTCTCGCCGAGCACCCGGTCCACCTCGAAGGCGACCGGCGCGCCCAGCTCGATGCTGAACAGCTTGTTCCCGCCGTTGGTGCGGAACAGCAGCGTCGTCCCGTCGACCGCATAGTTGATCGGCACGATGTGCACCTCGTCGAGGAGGCGGTAGGCGAGTCGGCCCAGCTCCTCGGACCTCAGGAAGTCCCAGCACTCCTCTAGCGTCAGCTCCCGAACAGGGTCATCGATGTCCATGACAGCCTCCTCCATTCCCTCGTCGCCAACCTAGGCCGACGTCCCCGGGCGCCCGAGAGGCGGAAGTCCCGAGCCCGTCGGGAAGAATGACCGCCGTGGAGTCCATCGAGGTCCTGGTCGGTCGCATCGGCAAGCCGCACGGCATCCGCGGGCACGTCACGATCGACGTCCGCACCGACGAGCCGGAGCGCCGGTTCGTCGACGGCGCCCGGTTGCGCGCAGTGCCGCCGAAGGGCTCCGCGTTCGCTGAGCGCACGCTGACGGTCGAGGCCAGCCGCTGGCACCAGGGCGTCCTGCACCTGGTCTTCACCGAGCTGGCCGGCCGCGACGCCGCCGAGTCTGCGCGCGGCGTGCTGCTCTACACCGACATCCCCGCGGACGCCTCCCCGGAGGATCCCGACGAGTTCTACGACCACCAGCTGGTGGGCCTGGCGGCGTACGACACCGACGGCGTGCGCCTGGGCGAGGTCAGCGGCCTCGTCCACGGCGGCGCCCAGGACCTGCTCACGCTTCGCACCGTCGACGGTCGCGAGGCGCTCGTGCCGTTCGTGAAGGCGCTCGTCCCGGTCGTCGACCTGGCCGAGCGGAAGGTCGTCATCGCCGACCGCCCCGGACTGGTCAGGCCGCTGCCCGAGGAGGACGCGTGAGGCTGGACTACCTCACGATCTTCCCGGACTACTTCGAGCCGCTGTCGCTGAGCCTCCCGGGCAAGGCCATCGAGAGCGGCTTGCTCGACGTCGGGGTCCACGATCTCCGGGACTGGGCGCACGACCGTCACCGGACGGTGGACGACACGCCGTACGGCGGCGGCGCCGGCATGGTGATGAAGCCCGAGCCGTTCGCCGAGGCGTTCGCGGACCTGAAGGTCGACCAGGGCACGACCGTGGTCTTCACGACGCCGAGCGGCGAGCCGTTCACCCAGTCGCTGGCAGCAGAGCTCGCCACCGGCGAGCGGATCGTGTTCGCGTGCGGGCGCTACGAGGGCATCGACCAGCGCGTGCTCGACCACGCCAGGACCCTCGCCGAGGTGCGCGAGATCAGCATCGGCGACTACGTGCTCAACGGCGGAGAGGTCGCCGCGCTCGCCATCACCGAGGCTGTCGTGCGGCTGCTGCCGGGGTTCATGGGCAACGCCGCCTCCCTCGTCGAGGAGTCGCACTCGGGCGAGGGGGTGGGGCTCCTCGAGTATCCGGTCTACACCAAGCCCGCCTCCTGGAACGGGCGCGACGTCCCTCCTGTGCTCCTCTCGGGCGACCACGCCCGGATCGCCGCCTGGCGCCACGAGCAGCGGCTGCGGCGCACGGCGCAGCGGCGACCAGACCTGCTGCATGCCAGTGCGGCGGCCACCGAGTGGGAGGTCGTGCCGGCCACGCGCGGCGACGCGGGGGAGATCCTCACGTTGCAGCGCGCCTGCTGGCTGGCGGAGGCGGTTGACGCGCAGTCCTTCGAGATCCCCGCGCTGCAGGAGGATCTCGCGACGGTCGTCGCCGAGCTGGACCGCTGGCAGACGTACGTCGTCCGCTCGGCCGGCCGGCTCGTCGCCTCGGTCCGCGGCCGGCTCGACGACGGCCCCGGCGGCGAGCGGGTCTGGGACATCGGCCGGCTGATGGTGGCGCCCGACCTGCAGGGCAGAGGGCTGGGTCGTGTGCTGCTCGAGCACATCCAGGCCGTCGCGCCGATCGAGGCGACGTCGTTCTTCCTGTTCACCGGCGCCATGGCGGCCCGCAACCAGCGCATCTACAGGAAGGCCGGGTTCCGGCTGCGGCCCGACCTCGAGGCGCCCCCGCTGGCCGTCATCATGACCAAGAGGAGAATTTCAGGCTGACCCCGCGGCTGTGGCAGACTCGTCACTTGGTCTCGTCGGCCGAAGGACTGCTCCGGACACCACCACGCGGAGGGTCTGCGTCGGGCTCCTGCCACAGGGGGAACCGCACGCCGCCGGCCAGCACGTCGAGACCGCGAAACACATCTGAAGAGCACCTTCCCACACCGCGGCTGACCTGTGGCATCTGCGAGGAGAGATCATGACCAACGTGCTTGCCGAGCTCGGCAACAACATCAAGCGTGACGACGTCCCCGACTTCCGTGCCGGCGACACCGTCAAGGTCCACGTCAAGGTCGTCGAGGGCAACCGGTCCCGCATCCAGGTCTTCCAGGGTGTCGTGATCCGCGTCCACGGCTCGGGCGTCGGCCGCACCTTCACCGTCCGCAAGGTCTCCTTCGGCGTCGGCGTCGAGCGCACCTTCCCGCTGCACTCCCCGATCTTCGAGACCCTCGAGGTCGTCACCCGCGGTGACGTCCGCCGGGCGAAGCTCTACTACTTGCGCAACCTGCGCGGCAAGAAGGCGAAAATCAAGGAGCGCCGCGAGGCCTGAGCGCCTCCTGGCTCGATCTTCGGCGGAGTCTCCTTAGACTCTGCGCGTGACCTACGAGGACCGCGATCTCACCACCGTCGAGGCGGAGGGGGGATCGCGGTCCTCTGCTTCTCGCCGTCCCAGCGATCATCGCCGGAGCAGACGCGACATGCCGGTCTGGCAGGAGACGCTGCTCCTGCTCGTGGCCGCGCTGGTGCTGGCGATGCTCATCAAGGCGCTCTTCGTCCAGGCCTTCTACATCCCGTCGGAGTCGATGGAGCCCGGCCTGGTCAAGAACGACCGGATCCTCGTTGAGAAGCCGTCGTACTGGCTCGGTGGATCCCCGAAGCGCGGTGACGTCGTGGTCTTCAAGGACCCCGGCGGCTGGCTCGGGCCGGAGGATGCGGCAACCGTGAGCAACCCGCTCACGCAGGCGCTCACGAAGGTGGGGCTCTACCCGTCCGGCGGGCACCTGGTGAAGCGGGTGATCGGTGTGCCGGGCGACGTCGTGGCGTGCTGCGACGGCAAGGGCCGGCTGCTCGTCAACGGGAAGCCGGTGGACGAGGCGGCGTACGCACGCCCCGCTGACCACGGCTGCGCCGCCGGCACCGCGGGCGTCTGCTACGGCCCGATGCCCGGGATCCGCTGGAGGACGACGACCGTCCCGAAGGGCATGCTGTTCGTCATGGGCGACAACCGGGCCCACTCGGCCGACTCCTCCTACCACCTGTGCACCCGGGCGGAGACCGACTGCTCCGACTCGCCGTGGGTGCCGGAGTCCGACGTCGTCGGCAAGGTGGCCGCCGTCGTCTGGCCGGCCAGCAAGCTGCGTCTCGAGCATCGACCCGCCAGCTTCGACGAGGTGCCGTCGCGATGACGGCCGCCCCGACCCTGCGTTTCGAGCGGACCCTGCTGCGCGGGGGAGTGCGCTACCTCGCCGCCTGCGACGAGGTGGGCCGCGGAGCGCTGTCGGGCCCGGTCACGATCGGGGTCGTCGTCATCTCGGAGTCGACGCGTACGGCGCCCCAGGGAGTGCGTGACAGCAAGCTGCTGACCCCGGAGGCTCGCCGTCGGCTGGTCCCGAGGATCCAGCGCTGGGCCGGCTGCTGGGCCGTGGGACACGCGAGTCCGGCGGAGATCGACGAGTTCGGCATCATCGCGGCCCTCCGTCTCGCCGGGCACCGGGCCCTGGGGCAGCTGACGCTCCGCCCCGACCAGGTGCTGCTCGACGGCAACCACGACTACCTGACGCCGCCGGAGCAGGAGGCTCTCTTCGGCGCTCCCGAGTGCGCGCCGCTGGAGATCCCGCCGGTCCTGACCCGCATCAAGGCGGACCTGACCTGCGCGGCCGTGGCGGCGGCGAGCATCCTGGCGAAGACGGCCCGCGATGCCCTGATGGTCGAGCTCGACGCCGAGCATCCGGCCTACTGCTGGGGGGAGAACAAGGGCTACTCAGCGCCGGCCCACATCGAGGCTCTGGCACAGTTCGGGCCAACCGTCCACCACCGCAGGTCCTGGAGCCTGCCCGGCGTGGTCAGCGGTCTAGAGTCTGAGCTGCCCGTCGTCGTACCGATGGAGGCCCGATCTGATGAGGAGAGTGCATGAGCGCGGAGGACCTCGAGAAGTACGAGACCGAGATGGAGCTGACGCTGTATCGCGAGTATCGCGACGTCGTCGGCATCTTCAAGTACGTCGTCGAGACCGACCGGCGCTTCTACCTGTGCAACCAGGTGGACGTGAAGGCCCGCAGCGAGGGTGGGGACGTCTTCTTCGAGGTCTCGATGAGCGACTGCTGGGTCTGGGACATGTACCGCCCGGCGCGGTTCGCCAAGAACGTGAAGGTGCTGACCTTCAAGGACGTCAACGTCGAGGAGCTCCAGCCTGCCGAGATCGACCCGCCCAAGTGAGTGGGGCGGCCTGCTGAGGTCAGTGGCAGGCGGTGCCGAGCTCGGCGGTGCTGAAGACCGCGTGGTCGCTGATCGGCACGCCCTGGGAGAAGAGACCGGCCGAGAGGGAGTGGGTCGCCTTGAGGTAGATCCCGACGGAGCCCTTCCCGTCTGCGCACGACAGCGCGTCGTCGTCGCCCCAGGTGCCGCTCACGTAGTCGAATGTGTGGTGCTGGGCGTCCCAGTGATACACCACGCAGGCGTTGTCGCAGGTGTCGAAGCCGGAGCTCTCGGCCGACCCGGGGTAGCCCTGGGCGTTCGCCTTGTAGATCCACAGCTCGTCGATGGCGTTCTTGGACAGCGCCGCGTCGGCGTGCTCGATGGTCGCCGCGACCACGTTGGCCACGGCAGGCGCCCCCTCGGTCGAGCAGCGCGTCGCGGTGCAGTGTCGCGCCACCCTCTGCGGGGTGGCGGCGCGGTCGACCGGGGCCGACGAGGCGCTGTCGCCCCCGATGCGCACGAGGCTGGAGAGCGCCGCGCGGTCCTTCATGATCATGGCCATCTGGACGATGCCGAACAGGATGAGGAGCAGGAGCGGAGCGAGGAGCGTGGTCTCGATGATGACCGCGCCGCGTCGCCCCGTGGCAGCAGTGCTACGCATCGATCAGTCACCTCCTCGGCGAAAGGTTCGTCCGTCTGCGTCGACAACGTAGGGGCCAAGGACCCGGCTTTGTGGGCGATTGGCGCGGAGTTGCTCCCTTCGAGCTAGGGAGGCATAGCCCGTCCGGACTAGTGCCGGTAGGACCAGTGCGACCCAGGACCGGCCGGCCGCATGCGCCCCCGGCCGGTCCGCGATCCGTCCCGGATTCACCCGCAAAGACCCTCCGATGACGCGGACATCGGTCAAAAGGTCCCGGTTGGCGTAGTCCGGTCGGAGCATTTGTGTCGTCGGGGACACCGCAAACAGGGCAGGAATCCTCGTCAGGGGTGTCCAGTGCTCCCCGGGGTCCTACTCTCGGCAACGTGATGGGGGAGAGGCGATTCGTGGTGCGGCGTACCGAGCGAGGTGCGGCGGCGGTCGAGTTCGCTCTCGTCCTGGTGCCGCTCCTGATCATCGTGTTCGGACTGATCCAGTACGGCATCTACTTCTGGGCCATGCAGGGCGGCGCCGACATCGCGCGTGACGCCGCTCGGCGAGCCGCGATCGTGCCGACCTGCACGAACTTCACCGACACCATGAAGTCGAGCGTCGACAACTTCGTCGGGACCAACAAGATCCAGTCGGCCAGTGCCACCTATCAGCAGATCGGCACCCATGCCACCGCCACCGAGGTCAAGGTCAACGACAGTGTCACCGTCTCGGTGACGTTCAAGAGCTACGACTTCAACTTCCCGTTCGTGCCGTTCATCCGCAACGGTGTGGTCTCGTCCTCGGCGACCGCGCGCGTCGAGAACGACCCGTCGACCCCCCTCACGTCGCTGACGTGCTCGAAGACCTGGTGAGGAAAGGCCGTCCTGTGTTCGCACGTCCACGTGGGACCCGCTGGGGCGGGCTCAGCAAGAAGGAGCGCGGCGCCGTTGCCGTGATGGTCGCGTTCCTCAGCATCGTGCTCTTCTGTGTCGCGGCTCTCGGGGTGGATCTCGGCAACGCCTGGGCGCGCAAGCGGTCGGTGCAGAAGCAGGTCGACATCAGCGCGATGGCCGCCGGCATCAAGCTCCCGGCGGCGTCGCTGGCCGACGAGACGACGGTGGCCACCGCTGTGGCGAACTCGATGAACCAGGCGGAGAACAAGGTGGTGGGGGATTCGGCGACAGCCGTGTCGGCCGCTCAACTGCTCGACCACAGCACGGCCAACGGCGAGATCACGTTCCTGACGTCCGACGGGACCACGACCTGTGATCCGACCGTCATCTCGTGTCCTGCGATGCGCGTGCTGGCGCCACCGGCGACGGTGACCTTCGGCCTCGCCGGGATCATGGGCTTCCACAGCACCACGGTGCAGCAGTCGGCGACGGTGAGGCTGGAGTCCGTCACGCCGCCCATGCAGGACACCTTGCCGTTCTGGCTGCCGCAGGGATGTGGCTACGGGTCGGCGCAGGCGGACACCGCGAACGGCGCCCAGGCCACGTCGACGCCCACGCCAACGCCCACGCCGACCCCGACAGCGACGGCGAGCACGTCCACCGCGACGGCCACTGCGACCGCGACGGCGACCGCGACCGCAACGGCGCCGCCGGACGCGGTGGGCACCCACACCCTGTCCGGGTCCAACTACACGGTGACGCAGGGTGGGTCGATCACCGTCCATGGTCTGACCATCAGCGGCATCGACACCTCGAAGACCGACCGCGCGACGATCCGCATCTACTCGCCCGACTACTCGCGCTACATCGACTACGCCGCGCAGGACAAGCAGGTCATCACGAACCCGCTCAACGTGCCGGACTTCACGGTCAGCACCGAGCTGACCGCCACTGCAGGCGTCTGGCACGTGTATGCCTACATCCAGCCGAAGAGCAGCTCGAACGGGGCCAACGGCACGCCGACCGTGTCGTCGACGTCGCTGACGATCACCGTGACGGCAACGGCGGCGCCGACACCGACCTCGTCGTCCGCCACGGCAACGGCGACCGCGACCGCCACGGCGACGACCAGTCCGTCGAGTGTCCCCGTCGGGTGCGTCGGCCAGGACCGCGGCAACTTCGGCCAGCTCGACAGTCCCCGGAAGGACTCGAGCAACCAGGAGGCCTTCGCTCGCAACATCGCGACCGGTCTCGACCACTCCATCCAGACCTACTGCCAGACGACCGGCAACACCTGCCCGCCTGACCCCAACAAGGACTGCGGGGACACCCAGCACGGCGCGATCGCGGGCGGAGTCCTCGACACGGTGTCCCAGGACGGCCGCAACTGCATCATCGGCGACACCGGCAACGACGGTCCCGCCACCTACGACGGACTGTTCGGCAACAGCCACTACTCCCTGACGGGACGACTCCAGGTCGCCAACGGAGCGACGACGTGTCCCCACGGTGCGGCGCGTTCCAACGCGACCGTCGACGGGACGACCATCAACAACGACGTCCTGTCGTGCTTCCTCATGCCGGGCTATACGCTGACCGACATCTCCCAGCTCAGCGGCGTGACGACGGACATGCTGGACCAGAGCGTCGTGAACTCGCCTCGCTTCGTGTGGCTGCCCGTGGTCTACGCCAACGACCGCGCCCAGAAGAACTTCCAGCCGATCAAGGAGTTCGTGCCCGCCTTCATCACGGACGAGACGCAGACAACGTCGGCCACGTCGGACAACGGCGTCAAGACCAACGGGAACTCCGTCAAGACCCTCACCGTGTTCGTCTTCAACAAGGACGCGTTGAGTCCCGACGTCCAGCATGACAGCGTGAACTACTCCCCGACGTTGGGCCAAGGAGTCGTCCGGCTCATCGGCTGACGCGCCGGATCCTCTCCACACGGGGCACCGAGCCGGCTGGTTCTCCACCGCCGTCCGACGGTGGCTGACGCTGTGGCGGCGTGGCCGTCGAGGCTGGACCTCCAACGACGGCTGGGAGGTTCAGGCATGGCGGCGACGGCGGCGGAGCGGGCGGCGGTGGGGCGGTACGGCGAGTGGGTCGCGGAGCGACGTCTCGCCGAGCAGGGGATGGTCGTGCTCGACCGCAACTGGCGCTGCGACGAGGGTGAGCTCGACCTGGTGCTGCGTGACGGCGACGTGCTCGTCGTCTGCGAGGTCAAGACACGCCGCGGCGCGATCGGCGGCACTCCCCACGAGGCGGTCGGGCCCGACAAGCTCGACCGGCTGCGTCGTCTCGCCGACCGATGGGCGTCCGCGCGTGGCCTACAGCCGCCCGGCATCCGGATCGACCTCGTCGCGGTGATGCCGTCCGAGAAGGGCTCGGCGAGCGTCGAGCACGTCCGCGGACTGCTGTGACCGCTCGGGGCTGTCAGGGCCCAGATGGCGTCCACAGGACACGCCGCCGACGTCGTCGTCCCCAGGGTGCGATCCGAGCGTCCCCGGTCGGTCCTCGCCGCGCTCGATGCTGGGTGCAGGCGAGTCTCGGAACGAGGAGGGCACACATGGGAACGACTGGCAGCGGCGGTCTCGACGACCGGACGGTGGGGCACTGATGGGGTTCGCCCGAGCCCACACCGTCGCGCTCCAGGGCGCGGTCGGACACCTGATCGACGTGCAGGCGGACGTGTCGCCCGGACAGGTGGGGACGACGCTGGTCGGACGCGCCGACGCCGCCCTGAGCGAAGGGCGCGACCGCGTGCGGATGGCGATCACGAACAGCAGGCTTGAGTGGCCCTCGACCCGCCGCATCACGGTGCTGCTGTCGCCCGCGGACCTGCCGAAGACGGGCACCCACTATGACGTGTCAAACTTTCATTACGACGGGTCTAAACGTCGCGTTGTGAGGTTTCCACAATTCGGCGCTCGTCCGAGAAGAGGACCGACACTCCGGCCCGTCACTACGGGCGAGTCGCACGGCTGAAGATGTGTCCGCGGCGGTCTATAGCATCGGCCACATGCGTGCTTCGGGCGGGAGATTCGAGGACCTCTTCGACATCTTCGACGACGGGCGCAGGGAGACGAGCCAACCCGATAGCGGGACCCGGCGCTACACCGCCGCCGAGGCGGCCGTGGAGATCGACTGCTCGGCCTGGTTCATCAAGAAGATCGCTCGCGAGAACGGCATCGGCTACAACCTCCGCGGCCCGAAGGGCCTACCGGTTCCTTGAGTCCGACCTCGACAAGATCCGTGAGGTGCTTCGACCGAAGCCAGTGCCGGCACGTCGCCGCCGTAGGGGTCTGAGGAGGTATCCATGACGGCCCTCGGCATCCTCGCCCGTATCGACTAGCCAGGCTCACCCGCCTTGCAGCGGGGGAGTGCCCCCGGCCTGCCCTCGCCCCCTGGCGCTGGAGCCGGTGCTGTGTTGTGCTGGATCGGTGCCAATGGACATGCAGCGGTTCCGAATCGAGGTTCAGCGGCAAGACCCCGCCCAGTCGGTCATCATCACGGCTGCGACGGCCGAGGCGGCCACCAACTGCGCGCTCGCCGAGCTCGACCGGATTATGGGACCGGCGCACCACGTTGACGAGGTCGAGGACAAAGTCGCCCGCGAGGCGGTGGGCGAGACAAATCTGGAGCCGATCTTCATCTCGGCGAAAGAGACCGCCCGCCTGCTCGGGATCACGCAGTGGTCGGTCTACAAGATCCTCGACAACCTCGAGATCGAGTCGCGGTACTACGGGAAGCGTCGGCTCGTCGTGCTCGAGTCGGTCCGCCGGTTCGCGGCGTCCCTGCCCACCACGGGCGGCTACCGCGACTGGTAGTCAGGGAACGCCGGCGGCGCCTTCGGTATGCAGTCTCCGAAGGTCAGTCACTCACTCAGCGATCCGTTGGGTCAGGAGATTCGCCCTGTCTCCCGCGCCCATCGCTCGATGTCGGCAGACTCCCACACGTCGCCGCCGGCAAGGCGGGCCGTGGGTTCAGGAAATCCATCGAGGCGGGTTAACTGGTGTACGCGCTGCCGCGTCACGCCCAGGAGGTCGGCGATCTCGGCCGTCCCCATCAAATGGTGGCTCATGGGCGCCACCATACTTGACGATCGCCAAGAGCGCGATGCATAGTTGCCTCACATCACTTTGCGATCGCAAAGAGGAGCGGGTGGGTCGGGGAAGACGGATCCGCTCCTGACGATGAAGAGCGGCCCCGTCTGGTGCTCCAAACACCTGACAGGGCCTCGGATATCGCCTAATGAGGAGGCAACACCCGTGCACCAAGGATCCCCCGCCCTCGCTCCTGATACACCCAACGACGCGGCGCTGATCACGATCGCCGAAGCTGCCCGCCGGCTGTCGGTCTCGCCGTGGCAGGTCTCCGAGCTCTGTGATGCCGGAAAGATCCCGTCTGGCCACGTTGGCCGCCGGCGGCTCGTCCGCCCGGCGGACATCGACGAGTTCGCCAAGCGGCTCGTTGGCGCATCGCCGCGGGCGATCGGTCAGTCCGATCCGATGAACCCACGGGGTTCGTATCTGCGCGGGTGCTCCGACTTCCTGGCGGCGCAACGATGAGCGCCGCGACCGAGGGGCGCGCGCTTCGACTGGTTTGCCCGGACTGGTGCACTCTGCCAGAGCAGGCCCACCAGGTTGAGCACAACGAGCCTGGCGACATCGATCACGCGCTCGTGTACGTCTATGCCCAGCATGCGGGAGCCAAGATCGGACCGTTCGAGCCGGTGGCCGACCTTAGCCTCCTCGGTGGCCCTATCGAGCGGCCGGGCGTCATCATCTCCGAGCTTCAGACTGAGACCGAGGACCCCGCCTACCTGCGCCAACTCGCGGCCGATGCGCTGTCCGCGGCGAAGTGGCTGGAGGCGCAGCGATGAGCACGGCAGCGGCCTTCGATCTGACCGTTCGCGGTGCCGCAGCGTCGCTGGGCGTCAACATCGCGGGCCTCGCGATCCCGACGAAGATGCGAGATTTCGTCGACGCCTGCTTCGCGGCCGAAGTGATGCCGTCCACAGTGTTCGCGAAGGCCGAGCGCATGCGCGGCATGACCCCGGAGCCCAAGCCACTTGGTTCCTACCTCGGCGAGTGGTCCGAGTTCATCGAGGCGCAGCGATGAACTCGGCCGCGTGGAAGGCCGGCGGCGTCAGCCACTCGGACAGGCCCAGCGCGCCCACCTTGCCGGATCTCCTGGGTCGGGTCGCCAGAGATGTCCTCGGGCAACTCTCCGAGCTGCGCGAGGGCCAAGAGCGGGCGAGGCTCGAGCGATTCTTCGGCGAGCCAACCTCGCCTTTGATGTCGCTGTACGGCGAGGTCAGATTGGTGCGCTTCGAGGCCGGCCGTCGAATCCACCTTGTCGACTCGGCGATGATCCCGGCCGGCGCCAACGAGTTGGTCATCCTGGCGAGCTGCGGACGGAACCGGTTGGAGTCTCAGGCAACCGTGGTTGACGACGCCGGAGCGGAGATCTGCGAGCAGTGCACCAGGGCGCTCGCCTGAACGCCACGAACCGCCCCGGCATCACGCCGGGGCGGTTCTGGCATCATCGGCCAGTGGCCCTCAACCTCACCCGCGAAGCAGACCTGGCCGCCGAGCTCGGCTGGACAGCGGAGAAGATCGCCAACCGTCGCCGCCGGCACCGCTGGCCGCACGTCCGCCTCGGTCGCTTCGACGTCCGCTACACCGATGCCCAGATAGAGGAGATCGTCGCTCGGTACGTAGTCGCGCCGCCGAAGGCCGCCCCGACGTCCATGGTTGGCCTGGCAGACGGGCTCACAGCCCGTGGAAAGAGGCGGTACGCATGAACCCTCATTCCCCCGAAGCGCGCCCGACACCGAAAGTGTGGCGGGCGATTCTGCGCGTTCACGGGCATGGGCGCTGGCATGCTCGGCGGCATGAGCGCCCTGAAGACCACCGCCGACCTGGCCGAATACTTCAACGTCCCCGAGCGCCGCATCTACGAATGGCGGGTCGAACACGACTGGCCTTGCGTGAAGATCGGCCGGACGATCCGCTTCACCGATGAGCACGTCGCCGAGATCATGGCCCGGCACACCGTGACAGGCGAGGCCCGCGCGACCCAGCCTCAGCCGCTGTTCGTTCGCACAAAGCGCAGCGCTGCTCGGACCCGGCGATACTGATGAGCACGCTGCGTCGCCTCACCGTCCCGGAGGCTGCCGAGATCATGCGCGCGTCCGAGCGCTTCATCCTTGACGAGATCCGCCGCAAGAATCTGCGGGCATCCAAGATGGGCAAGCGCTGGACGATCTCCGAGGCAGAAGTTCAGCGCTATGTGGACGCGAAAGCGAACGTCTCCCTCGTGCGGGGCCGGTCGTGAGTCCCGCCGGCGCACGACGAGGGAATCCGAGAGTCTGGGCGTGACGACCTACTACACGCTCGCGGAAGCGTCCGACCGCATGAAGGTGTCCCCGGAGACCCTGAAGCGGGCCATCTATGCCGGCCGGCTCCGGGGGAAGAAGACCGGCGATAACGGCGGCGGGAACTATCTCTTCAGCGACAGCGCGCTCGACGCGTGGTTCGACGGACTGATGGACGCCTGAGCAGTCGTGATGACGTACTACACGTTGGCCGAGGCAGCCGAGCGCATGGACGTCTCCCCGGATCATCTGAAGGCCGCGGTCTACTTCGGCCACCTCCGCGGGAAGAGGACCGGGCCGAACGGCGGTGGACGGTACCTGTTCCGCGGCGCCGACCTCGACGCATGGCGTGACCGGCACATGGCGCCATGAGCGGCTTCTACTCTCGCTCGGCATGGAGTACCTAACCCCCAATCAGGCCGCTGAAGCCTATCCGAACCTCGGCAATGCTGAGTGGTTCCGCCGCCAGATGATCGGCGGGAAGTTGTGGGGCACGAAGGTAGGTGGCCGCTGGTTCACCACGCTCGACGACATCGAGGACATGGTGGAGCGAGGACAGAACTTCAAGCGGAAGCGCCGCAACCGGGTGATCCAGCCATGAACCGTCGCCTCACCGTGCGCGAGGTAGCCGAGATCCTCAGCACCTCGGAGCAGTTCGTCTACGACGAGATCTGGCGTAAGAATCTCCGCGCGTCGAAGACCGGCCGCTGGACGATCGATGAAGCCGACCTTGACCGCTATATCGAGGCGAAGGTGAACGCCCCCGCCTTCAAGCCTGTCAGGCGCCCTTGGCCCTGGAGCTGAACCGGCAGGATCAGTCGCTCATCGTCGGAGTGTATGCCGGTCCGGGGTCAGTGAGGGTTGCCGACCCCGCCGAGTCCGCTTGACAGGGCGAGGCGCGCGAGCGTCTCCTGGGCGCACTGTTCGGCGAGGTCCGGATCGGCGCCGGCCGCGAGGAGCAGCCGAGCTGCTTCCGGGTGGGACCATGCGATCGTGGGTTGGTGGCGTGCGGCGCCGAGCAGGATCCCGGCGGCGTGGCTGAGGAGGTCGACGCGGAGCCGGGGTCCGACGCCGCGCCGGTGCTGGGTGGCGATCTCGACGAGCTCGGCGACGGCTGCGGCCTCGTCGAAGGGCCGCCGCGAGTTCAGGGAGTCGTGCGCGTGCCGGGTGGCGGTGGCCATGGAGTCGGGCGACGGTGATGCCGTCGGGGTCAGGGCCGTGGCGGGACATGGGCAAGGCGCTACGGCGGACCGCCGACATCGGACCGGCCCAGAATCCAGGCAAGAGGGCCAGGCTGGGTCAATCGCGCGGCGTCCTGCCCGGATCAGTCTGCCCGGCTGCCAGTCGGAAGCAGATGGCGAAATTGGTCGACGAGAACCTTGACTTCATCCGGGAACTCCTGCGCCCAGATCGCCAAGAACGCTCCCGCCACGATCGCTCCGGCAGTGAAGTCGAGGTCCTCTCCGATCTGCTCGAAGATCACATGGCGGTCGCGGTTGGTCAGTGCCCGCTCCCTGACGACCTCGATGACTCGGCCCTGAGCGCTTACTGGGAGTTGCATACCAACCGCCAACCTTGCAGCAACACGGTCAATTCGGTCATGCACCGACTGGAAGATGTGACCTTCCGGGCTCGCTGACCCGGGCAGGACGAACACGTTCCGGGCCGGATCGACGTGCGCGGCTTGATCGCCATCGAGCAGCGCGATCGACGGAAACCGGGAGGTCGGGTCGACGTTGTGCTGCTCGTTGACCTTCCTAGCGGGTGACTCGCCGCCCATTGCGTGGACCTTGATCGCATCCATTTCGACTCCGCCGGCGTACCGGAGCGCCGTGGCCACGAGTCGTTCGCCAAATGAGTCCTCAACGAAGATCGCGAGCTCAGCGTCGATCTGGCCGGTGATCGTGCGTAGAGCCTTGATGTCCAACTTCCCTTGAAGTACCTCGCCGTTGTAGGCGGCCCAGATCGCCTTCGATGGCAGCGGCGCTAGGGCATCGTTGCTATGAGTGGTGAAGATGACTTGGCAGGACTTCCGATCTGCAACGTCGATCAGGTACTCCACGATTCGGCGAGTGGCGATAGGATGGAGCCCGTTCTCGATCTCTTCGATGAGGATGAGGGCGTTATCCGGCGCATCCTCGATGGCGCTGACAATCCGGATCACGGACGCTTCCCCGGCGCCGAAGTGGAACTCCGAGTAGTCCTCTCCCCCGGGGGTTCGGGCTGCAAACAGGGTAGCTCTGCCGTTGTCGTCGATCGACAGTCGGTTGCACCCGTTGATGGCCTTGCCGAGGATCTTGGCGACGTGTTCGATGACCTCGTCATCGAGGGCCACCTCGCTCTTGGCGACGAAGCGATTGCCCACGGCCCGCGAAAGCTCGCGTCTCTCAGTGGCGGGTACCGTTCGGGAGACCCCGAATAGAAGGACTGGTCGGTCGACAGCGGTTCGGTTCCACTTGAGCTTCAGAAAACTGGCAGTTCGTGAAACCGGGATTCGCGGGTTGAGTTTCTTCTCAATGAGTTCGTACTCGATCACCCAGCTCTGCATGCTGGAGTCATACTTCCCGCTCTTGGCGAAGAAGGTCCCGGGCGCGATGTCCTTGTAGACGAGAGCGGCGGCACCCAGGATCGTCGTCTTCCCTCCTCCGTTGGGCCCGACCAGGGCCGTCACGGGGAAGTCGAAGGTCACTGCTCGGTCCCGGAAGCTTCGGATCTTCTTGAGCGTGACTCGGCGGAGGTACGACCCGTAGCTGTCGCGGGCCACCTTCTCCTCCAGCCCTCGGATGTCACTGGCACGGATCTCACTCCTGAACTCAGTCACGCCTGCCTCAATGTCTACTGGATAGGTAGTTTATGCCCGCGCAGCGGGCGGTGCTGCGCGAGCATAAGCCGCGCCGCTACCTCAGCGCCCCCGTTCCGACAAAGATGCAGGCCTGCTCGCGGCTTGCGCAGGCGGACCGAAATGGCGCAGCACGCGCCGACGTGATCCTCTGGGGCATGATGCAGCGCGCCTGACCCAACACCAAAGCGCCCCGCCACCCTCTGCGATGGAAGGTGACGGGGCGCTGTTCAGTCGAACATGTGTTCTAGACTCGGTGGGTGGACGGATCGGGCACCTGGCGGGCGACGACACCGCGCGCCGTCTGGGTGATGACCCGTGGCCGCGGCCTCACTCCGCTGCCCGCGTGGCCCGGCATCCTGCTGGGCTGGAAGCATGCCGACCCGGACCCGCCGCGCCCGGCCGCGTGGATGGGGCTGGTCGCGTTCTCGCGAGAGTCCGGGGCGATGATCGAGATGAAGTGGATACCCGCGGCCGAGATACAGCCGATCGCCGAGGCACCGCCCATCCTCGGCGGGTGACCGGGCGAGCGGTCGGCGCTGAATGCCGGTTGGGCGGGTGTCGGACACGATGTGACATTCGTCCCGCTTGCCGCGTTCGGCGGACGGAGGGCGCTGCCCTTCACTACGCTGCCGCGCGACATTGAAGACCCCGGCGCCTGCTGGACACAGACCCGGGGCGTGGCCGACTGCGAAGGAGTCGACGTGAGCAACTCTATGCGCTCTGGATACCCGGATCGATCGGTTCGATCAAGGCAGGGACGAAGTACGAGCAGCCGTTGGGACATCCAGGGTCTGCGCGCGTTCGCCGTCCTCGCGGTGATCCTCGACCACTTGACCGGGTGGCCCGGTGGCGGCTTCGTCGGAGTCGACGTGTTCTTCGTGATCTCCGGCTTCCTCATCACAGGCCTGCTGCTCCGCGAGCACGACAAGACCGGCCACATCTCCTTCACCGGCTTCTACCGCCGTCGGATCCGCCGCATCATCCCCGCCGCATCGCTGGTGCTCCTCGTCACCGGGGCGGCGTCGTACTACGCGTTCAACGCGGTCAGGTTCAAGCAGACGCTGATCGATGAGGTGTGCGCGCTCTTCTTCGGAGCGAACTGGCGCTTTGAGAGTCTGGCGACCAACTACTTCGACGCCAACCGGCCGGTCTCCCCGGTGCAGCACTTCTGGTCGCTGTCGGTTGAGGAGCAGTTCTACTTCGTGTGGCCGTGGCTGATGCTTGCGATCTTCGCGTTCATGTTGCGCAGCAACCGGTCCAGCCGGCACGCGACCCTGGTCGTCGGCGCCGCCATCGGCGTCATCACGGCCGGGTCGCTGGCGTGGGCATTCGCCCAGTCCTCGAGCAGCCCGAACACCGCCTACTTCTCTTCGTTCACCCGCGTCTGGGAGCTCGGCGTCGGCGCGGTGCTGGCCGTGCTCGTGCCCGTTCTCACGAAGATCCCCGACGCGATCCGGCCAGTCCTGGCCTGGGTCGGGTTGGCTGCGATGGTTGCCTCTCTGTGGGTCATCAACGAGTCCACGACGTTCCCGGCTCCTGGAGCGCTCCTGCCGGTCGCTGGCGCCGGGCTCGTGCTAGCGTCCGGCACCTACGCCGACCACCGCCGTCAGCAGCCGTACTTCTGGCCGCTCACCAACCCGGTATCAGGGTACGTCGGCGACATCTCATACTCGCTGTACCTGTGGCACTTCCCGATCATCATCATCACCCTCGCCGTCACCGACGACACCACGCTGACGCGGTGGCTGATCGCGGCCGGGATCGCGGCCTGCTCGATCTACGCCTACCACCTGGTCGAGAATCCGATCAGGAGGTCCGAATGGCTTGAGCCTCGCAGCAGCCGTAGAAGAAGTCGTGGTCACAGCAGACGGCTGACCATCCCCGAGCCGCCCCGGTGGTGGCAGATCACATTCCTGAGCGGGTTGATCCTGATGCTCGTGGTCATGTGCGCCGTCGCCCTGCGGCCAGTAACTCCCTCCGCGGCCCCACCGATCCTGACCGCGACAAGCCCATTAGCCGGAGCGCCCAGTTCCCCTGCTTCGCCTGCCATTGGCGACGTGACGTCTGCCGAAGCCCCGCTCCAGGCGAGTCTCACCAATGAGATCATCAGCTCGGTCCAGGCCGCTTCCTGGCCGGCGAAGATGAACCCGACGATGGACGAGATCGTCGGCGCGCATCAGGCGCCAGCCGATGTCAGCCGATGCGGCATGGAGGGCAAGTTCGTCGATGTGAAGACCTGCACCTGGGGTAACCCGGCCCCGCAGGCTCGCACCGCCGCGATTATCGGTGACTCCATGTCGATGACCTACGTCAACCCGCTGCGGATCGTCCTGTCGAAGCAAGGGCAGCCGTGGCGCATAACGACCCTAGGCACATTTGGGTGTCCGTTCCGCGATGTTCCTGCCAGGGCCACCGCGCCTGACTGCGCCGGCCGCAAGCGGGACGCCGTGAACAAGATCAACCAGATCAAGCCCGACATCCTGTTTGTGGTCGACTCATACTGGCCCCAGGCATTCAAGAAGGGTGGACAGCCGCCGCTGCCGAGCGACTGGACAGCGCACCTGTCCGACGCCCTCTCGCAGGTGAGCAGGTCGGTCGGCAAGATCGTCCTCATCGCGCCCCCGCCCGGAGAGGTCAGTCCTGAAGAGTGCTACACCCGAGGCGCGAAGCCAGCCGACTGCCTCGGCAAGGTCCCCGAGAACTGGACGCACATGAGGGACGCTGAAACGCAGCTCGCTGCGCAGATCGGCGGGCAGTGGGTGGACTCCTCGTCATGGTTCTGCGCAGACGGATATTGCCCAATCTTCGTCGGCACAACGCCGGTCCGATCTGATCTAAACCACATGTCGATCCAGTACGCGGAACGGATCGCCCCAGTGATCGGTGAGGCCTTCAGCAGCCAAGGGGTACTGAAGGCCTCACCCGCCGCCGCGAGCTAGGCAATGAGCAGGTTTCCCCGAGCGATTGCCCAGACCGAGAATGACCCAGACGTGGATCCGACCGGCGTAATCTTCACCTGATCCGAGGAGATAGTGAAGGTAAAGGACGGGTCCGCTGCGTTCGCGCCTGCGGTCAGGCCGGTTGAGGCGAGAACCGAGATTGCTGTTGTAGCTGAGCCATCGTTCACCTTTGACACCAGGAGCACGTAGTAGGCCTCACGGGTACCCGATGAGTCGGAACGCCTGATGTTGATTTCGATCGTCCCGGAGTAAGACGAGATGCCGCCGTTGTAGTCGTAGAGTTCGACCGCCTTCTGCGGCGTCGAGCCCGACGTGGTGACCGCACGAAAGGCAGCCGACTCCTGAGCCCACCGAGCGAGAGAACGGCGCGCCACGGTGCCGTTTCGGTTGGCGAACTTGTCATTGAAACCGTTGATCGGGTTCGGCTGGTCTCCGAGGTTCACCGTGCCGGCGACGCCATCCGGGGAGTAGTAGCGGTAGTGGGTGAACGAAGACAGAGCAGGCTGCCCGTAGGTGACGCCGATGTACTGGGAGACGGACGGGTCGTACTCGCACACGTTCGGCCCGATGCGAACCTGCGCAAAGGCGACATTGAGGCTCATCGCGTGCCGGGTGTAGCGCGAGAAAACGTTGCCGGCCACGGTCCAGTAGGAGGCTACGTTCCCGCTGAGCGAGATCGCGTCAGAGGGCTGGAGTTGCCCAGGCCAGGCGACGTTATTGCCGACGATGACGGCGTGCTGGGCGTTGTCGAGGCGGATGCCCTCCCAGCCGGCTTCGAAGAGATCGTTACCGGTGATCTTCACCCAGTCACAGAGACCCGCGATGTAGATGTTCTGGCGCTTGTTGACGACCTCGCCGCTAGTGGTGTTGTACGACAGGAAGAACATCCGGTTGTTGCTGATGTCAACGCCGTCGATCGCCTCGATGTGGACGTGGCGGATGTAGGCGCGGTTGATGATGTTGCCGATGAAGTGAGAGTCGGCGGTGACGTCCCAGCCTGCCCCGGCGTCCTTGTCCACGTACCAGGCGTAGTTGACCTCCTCGAACGTGTTGTGCTCGATGTCGATCATGGAGTTGTCGTGCTGGGCGAGCCCCACCGTGGGCTCTACGTAGACGGCCTTGTCGGCGCCCCGGATGGTGCACTGGGTGATCCGTAGACGACGGACGGCCTTGATCCTGATCGGGCAGTAGCCAGCGGTGCGGGTGCCAGTGAAGGTGATCCCGGTGACCGTGGAGTTGTACTCCTGGCGCACGCCGCTTCCGAACGTCACCTGTGCGCCGTTGAGAGTCCCTGGGCCAGCCAGGTTGACGTTCGGCGGGAAGGTGACGTTGCCGACGTTGAAGGTGCCAGCCGGCACAAACACCGTGCCGCCTGTGGCGGCGAGGGAGTCGATCGCGGCCTGGAAGAGCGGGGTGTTCGTCGTCGAGTCGTTGGTCGTCTTGACCCCGAAAAGGGTGACCAGGGTGAAAGCGCCGTAGGCGGCGTCTAGGGCAGTCTTCGTGCGGTGGTCGCCGGTCGGCACCCACGACGAGGCAGACTCGGCCGTGAAGCTGACGGTCTGGTACTGGCTGGTCAGCGTCAGCGTCCCGGCCGCCCCCCGGATGGTGCCGGAAACGGTGACCGCGTTCCGCGATGAGTCACGCTTCTCGATCGTCAGGACGTCGCCCACGCTCGCGCCGGTCGGCAGGGTGATCGTTCGAGCCGCTCCGCTGGCGTCCACGGGGAGGTACTTGTTCGGTGTCGCCGTGACGTCGCCGGAGGCGGTGGCGAGCACAGCGCCCCGTGCCGCATACGCCGCGTTAAGCGCCGCCTTCGTGAGGGTCCCGTTCGCGACCTTGTCGGCGAAGTTGGCGTCCGTGTTGGCGCTCGCCGCTGCGGCGGAGGCAGCAGCGGCGTCGGCAGCGTCTTGGGCGTCCCCGGCCGCAGCCTGGGCCGCGGCGATCTGGGCCGACCAGATGTCGACCACGCTGATCGTCGCCCCGGTCGTGGAGCCGGCCTCGAGGAGCGTGTCCACGTCGATCGTGTCGGGGTCGGACTCGGAGAGGACGAAGGTGATCGACAGTAACTGGATCGTCTTGGCGCCCAGGCGTCCTGAGACCATGAGCGTGTAGGTGAACACGTGCCCCGTCGACCCGAGGTCAGGGACAGCGCCGTCGAGCCGCCAGCCGGTCGAGTTCGTCGCGGGGACGTTGTCGAACTGGATCTGCTCCCCGGCGTTCACGTTCTTGACGGTCGGCGAGGAGTGCCACTGGTTGCCGGTGCCCGCCCACGTGAGACGCCGCGCCTGGCCGTTGTTCCGCTTCGGTAGGTTCGCCGTCAGGGTGGCGGTCAGGGCGATCGGTGCGCCCTCGTTCTCGATGGCCCGGCCGGTGCCGGCGGTGACGGACTTGCCGACCATTCCGCTATCAAGCACGTCAGGCACCCTCTCCGTCAGCGGGGGCCGCGTCGCCCTTGAGCCACGCCGGGATGAGTCCGGCGTCCTCGAGTCGGTTGATGATCGTCGCGACGGCGGCGACCCATCCGGCGAAGATGCCGACCTGGACCTCGACGGGCGTGCCCTTGAGCACGGTGACGAGGACGGGCGCGATGGTGATGAGTGCGACGAGCACCTGGTAGGCGGTGCGGATGGCGCGCTTGGTGGACTCGGACACGGGGTCTCCTTCGTTTCGTGGCGAGATTCGCTAGAGAAAGTGCTTGCGTAACGTGGCGCTGACCGCTACGTTATTGACATGAGCAACGCAGCCGCCTTCCTTGCCAGCCGCCGCAGCAAGAGCGCCCTCGAGGCCCGCATGATCGACATGACCGAGGCCAAGTCCTCCGCCGTCCTGCTCGCCGCCCACGCGGAGTTGACCTCCCGGGCCACGCTCGACGCAGCCGAGCGGCTGACGCTGGCGACCATCGCCGACGTACTGACCGCCCGCCATGACCTCGACGACGCGATCGACGCCTTCTTCGATGCCGACGACAACTTCGAGGCCACCTACCACGAGGCCCTGCTGTACGCGATGGCCGTCAAGGGGGTGGAGATCTGATGGCCGGGGACCGGCTTCATCCGGCCGTCATCAAGTTGCGGCAACTCCGCGCCGAGCACGAGGGGATGCTTCATCGGGCCACCGAGAAGGACGCGGAAGACGCCAAGACGCTCGCGGCGTGGTGCTCACGGTCGGGCGAGGTCTACAACCTCGGGGCATGGCAGGCCGCACTACTGCTCCGCCCCAAGTCCTTTCGTGAGGCCGTGGCGCGCAATCTAGAGGCGATGAACCTGGAGCCCGACCACCCCGCCACTGCGCAATGGGGTGTGGGACTGGAGCCGGAGCGATGACCGCTACGATTCCCGCCATGGGTCGACCGCGCGGCAGGCTGACGATGGCGACGCTGCGTGACCTCGACAGGACGCGGAAGAGGCTGGACGAGGCCGAGCGCGTCTACCGCCTGCGCGTTCTGGAAGCACTCAACGAGGGCTCCTTCGACGAGGTCAGTAAGGCGACCGGGTTGAGTACCAACACGCTGCAGCGATGGAAGCGTGAGGCGGCAGGTTAGACCCTGCCGCCCCTGTTGAGAGTGATGTAGGGGGCGTTGAGCCTCCGGAGCCGGGCCGAGCCGCGGGGGAGGATCATGGTCGGCCAGCCCGCGGCGTGTGCTGCGGCGCAGACCTTGAGGGCGTAGGCGAGCCCACCCGAGAGGTTCGTCAACACCTTCATCTCGACGTGCTGCGCCCAGTCGTCCCCGAACACGCGCTGTGCGTCGGCGGCCATGTCGAGCCAGGTCGAGGGGCGTGTGAAGCGGCGGTCATCCTTCGCCTCCACCTCGATCCGCACCCCGCGCTGCTTGGCTGCCTTGAAGATCAGCACCATGGGCGGCACCCGGTAGCCGTCCGGCGAGCGCAGCCGGGCGAGCTCGACGTCCGTCAGGTCACGGACCTTGCGCTTGTCGCGCTTCGGGAGGAAGCCCTGTTGCGCGAGGCCGTAGGGTGCGCCGTGCTGGGCGTGCGGGGTGCCGTCCGCCGACAGGAGGCAGTTGACGTCGATCACCCGGAAGCCGTGGTCCGCAGCCCAGTTGACGCCGCGGACGCTGTCGGTCTTGCGCGGGGGCACGCGGTGGGCGAGTCGGACGCGGGGCGCGCGGCGGGTCATTCGCCTGCCTCCCGTCCGTCAAGACTGTGGTGAATGACGAGCCAGCCGTTGCTGCCGTCCTCGCGCATGACGGCTTCGGTAGTCGGACCGCAGATGCACTCGGCGCTGTCCGTGTCGTGCTCAATGAGATCGGCGACCGGGTACGTGTGCACAGTGGTCACGAGTCGCTCACTGCGTCGTAGGTCGCCGCGAAGATGTCCGGCTTGCAGGGGTAGAACTCGCCCTGCACGCCCCGGATGATCCAGTCGTCCGGCTTGGCGAACATCGAGCCTTCGAGGGTCTGGATGTAGATGCCCTCGCCCTCGGACGCGTGCTTGGTTGTCACGAGCCAGTAGCCGCGGGCGTCGCAGTCGGCCTCAATGGGCGCGGGCAGCCCGGCCCACCCGTCGCGCTTGAATGCGGCGATGACGTCGGAGCACAGCCACGCCTCGATCTGGACAGGCTTCTTGCGGAAGGCGCCCATGTCAGCGCTCCGGGGCGTTGTCGAGCGCGTCGGCGATCCGGCCCGCACGCTTGGCGTTGCCCTTCCGCTTGGCCGCGGCGAGAGCGGCACGGAGCAGCGCGCGGGCGCGGGATACGCGGGTCGGCGGGAGCGGGGCGGCCTTCGCGGGCGGGGCGGGGAGTGCCGGGGCCTGTCCGTCGATGGTGCGCGTCCAACCGGCGTAGCGCAGATTCCGCCAGCCGCCGAGCAGCGCGCCGACCGTCGTCTCGTACCAGAGCGACGGGTGATCGGGGCCGCCCGGCGTCAGGATGCGGCCCTTGCCGTCGATGTTGACCCACACGTGGCCGGCGCCCGAGCCCCCGCCCGTCGCGTAGCCGAACGAGAGCGCGGGGGCGTCCTCCGGTCGTCCTCCCGCGTGCTTGTCGGGAGCGTGCTGCCATGACGCCGCAGCGGTCGCGGTGCCGTTGCTCGGCACGCCGAACGCCTCGCGGGTCCGGAGTTTGCAGTTACCGACGCCGATGTCGACGCGACGGGCAGCGAGGTCGCGGATGTGGGCGATGCCGTCGACGAATGAGCGGGTCATGCCGATCTCCTCTGTTGAGTTGGTGGTGGCGCGCTCGGTCAGCGCGAATAGATGGCCGCGGCCAGCACGAGCAGCACGCCAGCTACGCCAGCGAGCGCCGAAACAGCGGGCCATGGAGAGCGCGGGCGGTTCTCGCGGATCGCATCCACGAGCCGCTTCTCCATCTTCGGAATCTCGGCCAGCAGCGCCTTCGTCTCGGCCTGCTCGATCTCAAGCGCCCGGATCCGGTCGTCGTGCTTGAACCCCGCGGCGATGTCTTGCCGCAGCAGAGAGAGGCTGTCGATCGTCGCATCAGGCACTGGCAGGCTCCTCGCTTGGGTCTTCGATGTCCGAGATGGGCTCGTTGCAGGCGCCGCACATGACGGCGTCCACCGTGCGGATCTCCCCGGTGTCTTGGTCCGGGTAGGTCAGGTCGTACTCGATGGGCTGCCCAAGGGAGGGACACGGCCCGACCTCTTTGGTGATCGGGTCGACTCGCGCCTCGTTATGGCAGGTCACTGTGTGCATGTCGTCCCTTCTCGTCAGGCGGGGACAGCGGTCCAGTCGAACGTCGTTCCCGGCATGCTGCCCGGCGACCAGTTCGAGAACGTCGCAGAGAAGCCGGTCGCACTGACGCTGGTGTTGCTGGCGTTGAGCCGCGAATTCCGTGGCGTCGGGGTGACCGACGGTGGCGATGCATAGGCCTGCGGGAACGTGACCGCGATCGTGACAGAAGAGCCGCTCGCGATCGTCGGAATCGAGACACCCAAGCCTGTCTGGATACCGGCCGCGGGGCGCAGGTTCGCGCGCTTCATGCCGCCACCGTCCCGCCGGCAGCCTCGACGATCGCCGAGAAGTCACGCTCGACGGCCCCGATCGGGGTGAGGGTGATCTCGCGGTCATCGACGTTCCAGACCGCCTGCCCGAGCACCACGTCAGTCGTGAGCTTCAGCGGACCGGGACGCGGGTCACGATGCCCGAGAAGCCGGATCATCAGGCCACGCGCAGCCATCGACCACACCCTCTCCAGTGACGGACGCAGGCCACCCGGCGTGACCAACTGCTCGGCAGCGACGGTCAGCGAGTTCGACCAGCCACCCGAGGAGGCTTGCGTGAGGATCGAGTTCAGGATGCTCGTCGCCTGCCCGCTGGTGATCGGACCCCGTGTCGTCAGGTCGACCACCCGTTGACGACGACCGGAGCCGACCGTCACCGTGGCTAGGACCCCGCCCGAGGTCGTCTGGTAGCGGCCAATGATCTTGCCCGCCTGCCGCTCCGTCGCCCACGACAGTTGACCGGCGCCCGGCAGGACGTAGATCTCAGGGGCGGTCGGGTCGACGCCGGCACGCACCGCAGACGAGGCATCGACATACCAGCGCTTGCCGTTGTCGTCGGCCCACAGGTCGAGCATCGCGGCGATGTAGTTGACGTCTGCCGTCACGTCGGCCGCGGCCATCGCCACGTTGGACAGTGATGCCGGCCGGGTCACGGGCCAGTCGCCTGCGCTGATCGCGGTGTCGATCATCGTGTCCGGGATCGTGGTCGTCACGCCGCCAGACGTGAACGCTGCGATCGTCTCCGCGTCGCGACACAGCCCGGCAACGGTGACCGCGCCCTCGTCCCAGTTGACCTCGCTGATCCGGCCGGGGAACACGACCCGGCCGCCGACCATCAGGTCACACAGCGCATCCTTGACCACGCACGACGGCTTCTGACCCGGCCGGAGCAGCATCTTGAAGTCGAGCTGGTAGGCGCCGAGCGGCCACCGTCCGTCTGGCTCGATGCCGCCGACCGGGACCAGCGTCGAGAGCCACACGCCGCCCGGGCCGCCGATGCGGACCTGCGGCGTCACGACGGCCTCGGCGCGACGTCGTGACCGTTGCGCGGGAAGTAGCGACCCGAGACCCGCGACGTCGAGCACCCGGGCGTCACGGTCGAGATTTGCAGCAGCCCCGGCTCGGCCATGTGCTGGTCAAACGCCTGGATCCGTGCGCCCGCAGCCATCATCGCCCCCGTCCCGTCCGTGGTGGCGACCCCGACCCACGCGGACGGCGCCGGGGCGTCGACCGTGGCCGCGTCGAGCCGGACCGCCGAGATCCCGGAGTCGTTGGTGTCGAGGAGCGTCACCTGGCCGGACTCGCGGTGAGCCAGCCAGATCTCATCGAGGTCGACCGCGGCGTCCGCTGCGATCTTCACGCTGATCGTCGCGTCGGGGTCCTCGATGTCTGCCGGCGGCAGCATCAACACACCGAGCGGGACGATCCGGTAGCCCGTCACCACTGCCACCTGCGCCGTGTACCAACCCGCGACTGGATCGGAGGCGTCGAGCGAGCCCGCGCCGTCGAGGGTGGCAGCGTAGGACAGAGTCCGGGTCGCGGCGGTGCCCTTCACGTTCACGAACACGTCGAACTCGCCCGGCAGCAGCGCCCCGACCGGGAACGTGAACACCGTCGGGGAAGCCGTCGTACTCAGCGTGTTCTTGGCGCCGGTTGTCGCGGCGGCGTCCGTAGTCCCCGTGAGGCCAGACGCAGCCCGGCAGCCGAGGAACTTCGCGCGCCCGTCCGTGCCCGCCGAAGCGGTGTGGACGAGCGTCTGCGGACCCAGTGCAACGGGGGTGTCGGTGTCGTCGAGGCCCAGCACCGCCAGTGAGACCTCGGTCCGCTGCGACCCGAAGATCTGGACCTGTCGGGACTGGACCTTGCCCGTGAAGACGCCATCGCCGCCAGCGGTCTGATCGATCGAGTCGATGGCGACCCACAGGGTCGACCGACCCGTCTGGAAGAACGTCGGCGTGTCCAGGCGGATCGTGAGCGAGGCAATGTCCGCGTCCTGCTGCACCAGTGCCGTGAAGACGCCGGTCGTCTGGTCGTGCGCGAGGTTGACGAGGGTGACAGCCGACCCGCCTGCGGGACTCGTGGCGCTGACCGTGATGGTTCCCGCGAAGCCGAAGTGGCCCGTGGCGTCGTTGCGGTAGCGAACCTTGCCCTCGATCCGCAGAAACGGCCGCGTCGTGTCGGCCACGATTGCCAGAGACCGAGTCGCGAAACTGAACGGGATCACGGGCGGGCCGTTGCGCACGCAGGCGGCATAGACGGTGCCCGCCAGGAACGGGTCAAACCCGCCCAGCCCGACCGTGTTGACCGTCCCCGTGTTGCCGCCACCAGACCAGCCGGTCGTCGAACTACCCGAGTCGATCGTCACATCGGCCGGGGGCGTGCTGCCAGGTGCCGGCGGGGCCTCGAACACGATCTCGTCAGTCGGACGCACGAACGGCCGAGCGTGCACGGTGACCTTGACGACCCGCATGCCGTCGAAGATCTCGACCTCGTCGTCGAACTCCTTCGACACCGTCGCTGACGTCATCTCCATCACCGACGTCTCCGCACCAGCCAGCGGGTCGACCCACGTCAGCGGCGCCCAACCCTTGAACCTCAGGGCGAGCTCGAGCGCCTGCTGCCCGAGAGCGATCGCTGCGCCCGGTTCATCCGGCCAGCCCTCCGCGGTGAACCCGATATAGAAGGTCGCCTCGCGGTTGCCGTAACGGTCGATGTTCTCCAGGTCGCCGTCGGCGAGTTGTGAGGCGATCGCCGTGATGACGACCTCGGGGTCACCGAAGTCGGTCCCGTCCGCCGAGGAGAAGGCGTAGGCACGCCACCCCTCGTCCGGATTGGGCTCGTTCATCATCGCGTCGAACCCGTTCAGGTTCAGCCCTGGGTCCTGTAGAACGACCACCAGTCACCGCCTCTTCTTCGCCGCCGAACCTGCGGCACTGTGGACTCCCTTGGCGGTCGCCGCAGCCGCCTGCTGACGGCTCTTGTGCGCCGCCGCTGCGCGCTTCTTCTGCTCTCGCTTGTCGCGGTTGAGCGCAGCGGTGATGACCTTCACGTCGCCACGGAGCTTTGAGATCTCGGACGTAATCCCGGTCGCATCGACTGCGCCGTTCGCCGCTGCGGCAACCGAGCGTGCTCGCTGGCCGTAGAGGCGCTGGTAGTTCCTCAGTTCCGTGTTCGATGCAGAGGCGAACGACCGCAGACCAGCGAGACCGCCCTTGGCGACGACCTCCTCTAGCGCGTCGCTCGTCAGGCCGCGACGACGGAGCAGCGCCTCTAGCCTGGTCTGCTCGTCAGCGTTGCGGATGTCCTGCGTCAGCGTCGCGTTGGCCGCACCGATCGATCCCGCGGCGTACTTCGACGAGAACACCGACCCGCCGTTGTTGGCGAACAGGTCACTGGTCAGGTTGCCCGTCACCGTGCTCACCAGCGACTCGCGCGCCGAGGTCTCCTTGTCGAGCGCCTTCTTCGCGTCGTCGAGCGCGATCGCGAACAGCCGGAGCCGTCGCTTGAGGCCGTCATCCTTGTCGATGTCGACACCGAGCGACGCGGCAGCCGAGCGAGCGCGAGCGCCGACGAGACCACCGTCTGCATACCCCGGCAGGTCCGCCATCCCCGGCAGATAGCCGTACCGTTGGCGGAGGAACGCCGCGTCCGAGCGGACGACCTCCTGTGGCAGTACGACCTCGCCGCGGTGGACCTCGCCGGCGGGCTCGTACTTGCCGCCCCGGCCGGTGTAGCCGCCGCCCCAGAACGGCGTAGACGGGTCGCCGTCGCGACCGCCGTTGCGCACGAGGTTCCCCTTGGCGTCATGCGTGTCCGCCCGCAGGTTGCCTGCGTTCACCATGTTCACGAAGGCGTTGATCCGGACCGTCTTGTCCCTGATCGCGGCGATCTCGTCCTTGATCGCCTGGATCCGGTCCTGCGCCGCCTTGGTGTCGGCGTCGACGTGGATCAGCTTCTTATCGGGGATCTCGAGGAGGCGTCTCGCGAGCCGCTTTGCCGCAGCTTCGGGGACGCCCATTGCCTCGGCGACCTGGATGAACTTCTTCCTCGCGGCGTCGTACTTCTTCTCGTTGTTCCGCACCGCGTCCGACTGGCTGTTCCACGCCGCCGCCAGTTGCGACAGCGCGGCCCGGTTCTCGCGGCCCGCCGCGGTGTTCGCGTCGATCCCGCGCTTGCCCTTCGCCGCCGCATCCTGGGCAGCCTTCAGCGCCGCCCCGTAGTTGGTGACAGCGTCGAACGAACTGAGAGCAGCGGACTTCTGCTGCTGCATGGCCGACGACAACTCGTTGATGTGCGACACGAAGGCGGGGACCTGCTTCGAGGCGCCATCTGTCGAGTTGCCCCAAACGTCCGTCGCGCTGGCAGCGTCGTTCACGGCAGCGACGTACTTCGGGAAGTGCCTGTACGCCTCCTGCACCGACATGTTCGCCGCGTCGGCGTACTTCTTCAGTTGCTTCGCCGCGTCGGCCGCCCGGCCGTCGCTGACCATCTGCGCGAGCCCAGTGTCCGCCTTCTCGGCCGGCCCCTTGTCGCCGTTGTGACTCGGGTGGAAGCCAGGGATCGGATGCGTGTACCACCCGCGGTCGCCGTTTCGGAGCGACTCTCCGACGGCGTAAGTATCGCCGCCGACCTTGTCGAAGCCTGCCTGGACCACGTGCCCGCCCGCGTATGTCGCGACGGCGGCGATGCCGGCCTTCGTGCCTACGGCGAGGCCGGCGCCTCCAAGCGTCGAGCCGAGACGCTGCCGTGCGGCAGCCATGCGCGCCGCCTCACGCTCGGTGGTCGCGCCTGCGGTCATCCAGGTCGCCGCCATGATGCCGAGTTCGCCCGTTATCCCCGACACGGCGGTGCGCGTCGCCGCGAGCCCGGTTGCCACCTTCGGGAGCCCGGCGCCACCGAAAAGGGCCGCCGCACGGTTGAAGGCAAGCAGGCCAGCAGCAGCGCCATACAGCGCCGGCCCGATCGGCGAACCGGCGATCGCGGCGAACACCTTCGCGACGTCGGTCAGGATCGGCAGGACGGCCGCGCCCCACGGCGCCGCGGCCTGCGCCAGTGCGACCAGCGCCTCGGCGATGGCCTTGAAGAATTGGGCAACCTGTGGCCCGTTCTCGCGGATGTAGTCGAGGAACGACTGGAAGCCCGCGTTGCTGTCGAGGTTCGCCGCCCACTCGCGGAACGAACGAGACATGTCGAGCATGCCGGACGTGAAGTCACGAGACAGCGGCTGGAAGGCAACCAGGATCGAGCCCAGGCCGGCGATCACGTTCCCTGTCGCACGCGCGAAAGCGTCCAGCGTCGGGGCCGCGTCAGTGCGGACGAACTCGATGAACTTCGCCCAGTCGCCGTCGTTCTTCAGGGCCGAACCCGCGTCGGTCGCGAGGCGACCCAGCTCCTTGGCGATGCTGGAGACGATGGAGTTGACCTCGGGCGCGAGGGTCGCGACCTGCTCCAGACCCTCGGTGAAGCCCGGGAACATGCCGGCCTGGGCCGTGTGCTGCAAGCGGCTGAGGACCGGCTCCAGGGAGTCGAGCTCGCGGACGAAGCTTTGTGCCGCGGGCGACATCTGCCCGAGCGTGTCGTGCAGCTTCCGCAGGTTCGCCTCGGTCGGCTCCAACTGGTAGGCGTCGAGCGCCTTGAGCGCGTCGCCGACGCCATGGAAGGCGAGCAGAGCGACGCCCGCGGCACCGGCCGCCGCTCCGAGCCCGCTGGCGAGAGCCGTGATCCCCGGAACGGCGACCGCGCCGATCGGCAGGAGTGCGGGCCCGAGGGTGATGCCGGCCGTCACCAGCGCGTTGAGGCGACCCGTGAACTGGTTCAGGTCACTGGAGCCCTTGCGGAACTTTGCGCCCGTCTTCTCGGCCTCGTCGCCGACCGTCTTGGTCGAGCGGCCCGCGCGGACGCTGGTCCCGTCGAGGTTCTTCAGTTCGCGGTTGAGCAGCGCCGTCTCGGCCGCCGCACGCGCCATACCGCTTGTAAAATCTCGGTCCTGCAGGGATAGCTCGACGCTCTCACGACGCACGCCCAAGCGACTCACCCCCTCGGTCAGCGTTGGTCGGGCGAGCGCCCTTCGAGATGTTGCAGAAGAGGTGAGCCCACTGGAGGTTGTCCTGCGTATGGGTGCCCCCGCGCGCGAGCGGGATGATGTGGTCTAGCGACTTGCTCAGCGGGTCCGGGAAGCGTGCCGTCTCGTCAATCTCCCCGCCGCATAGGCCACAGGACCCATCCCAGAGCGCTTTGAGGTCGACCGGCCCAACCGCGGTCTCAGCGATGCGTGCACGCCGCGCGTTCGCGCGTTCGGCGAACACCTCGGGGTTAGCCGCCCGGCGAGCGCGCCAATATGCGCGGAGCGCATCCCGGTTGGCGGCGCGCCACTCTCGCGCGTCGGCAGCGAACTTCTCGCGGTTCTCGGCATACCGAGCCCGCTCCATGGCCCGAATATGATCGCGGTTGCGTTCGCGCCACGTCCTAGCCAGTTCGGCGTCTCGCTCCGGGTTCCGTGCCCGCCAATCTCTGACTCGGGCGGCGTGCCGGCCCGACTCGATCTCGGCACGGCGCTTCTTCGCATACTTCTCCGGGTTGGCTGCGTAACGCTTCCGCTCCGCCTCTCGGACACGGTCCTTGTTTGCTGCGTTCCAAGCCCTGTTCTGCGCCAGCTTCTTCTCTCGATTGGCGGCATAGGCGGCTCGGCTCGCCGCGTTGCGACAATCCCTGCAGACAGTTCCGGCAGTCGGGAAGCTGGCGAGTTCCTTGGTCTCGCCGCATTTCGAGCATGTCTTCGACTCGCGGCGCACGCCCACGCGTTCCCTCCGATCGGGTAGGACGCGGGGTGTCGCGTCAGGTCTTCAGTTGGGCGATCTCGAACGGGTCGAGCAGTCGCAGCGAGGTAGTCCGCCCGTCACTGGCCCGCTTGTTGCTCACCGGGGCGTCCTTCTCGGCTTCGCTCTCCAGTCGGTTTCGCTCGCGGAGAGCGGCCTCCATGTCCGCGCACACGGGGCAGGTGCGGTCATCGAGTCGCCAGTGCGGGTCGGTCTGCGCGATCGAGTCGTGCAGCCCGCAACCGTCATGCACGTCGGCGTCATATTCAGCGAGCGCGAGATGCCGCGTCCGGGTCAGGTCGTCCCACTCGGCCTCGCGGGTGACGATGGTGACGCCCGTCAGCACGGGCTCGCCGTCGACGATGTCGTAGTGCTCGTGACGTTCCTGCGGCTCCCAGCCGAGGATGCGCCTCCCGCTGACACCTACTCGCTCGGCGAGTCGGAGGATGTCTCTCTCTCGAGGTAGGCCGACAAGGCGCTCCGCCATTTTGGGAGGTCATCACCGGTCTCGTACATGCCGACGACGATCTGTGCGATGGCCTTCTTGTCGGGCCGGAGCAGTTCGAGCGCGTCGTACCCGCCAGCGGGCAGCGGCTCGCCGTTCCATGCCACGACGTAGGTCCCGAGGTCGGCGAGCAGGTCGTCGAGGTTGCAGGCGAGGCCGGTCAGCGTGGCATCGTCGCGGAAGCCAGGGTGGTCCTCGTCGCGGGCAGGGTGGGCGATGCGCCACTGCTCCCACTCGCCATCGGTCTTCGTGGCCCGGATGGTGAGTTCGCCCTCGTACTCGCGCATGAGGTCAGCAAGCTCGGCAAGGCGAGCCCGAACGTCGGTCAGCCGCTCCCGGATCTTCCGAAGTTCCTCGGAACCCTTCGACCCGGCCTTCTGTGGACGCTGCGCCTCGGCCGCGAGTTCCTTGGCCTCGGCGATGACGAGGTTGTCCTGCTCGGCCGAGAGTTGCTGGGCCTCGACGACGTACTTCTGACCCTCGCCGACGGATGCGAGGTAGACGCGCTCGGGACGGACCGGCTCAGCGCGCTGGGCGCGCTCGGCGATCAGGTCTGCGATGGACTTGCTCATGATGTCTCCTGTGCCGACTGCCGATGTTTGCGACCCCTGCCCGGACATCGGCAAGCCGGGCAGGGGCCGTTCAGGGGGACGGTGCGGATCAGGTGAACTTGTGGTCCACCGCGATCGGCTCACCGCCGGCAACGACGAGCGCCGTCGTGAAGGCGAACTCGTCGAACTCGCCATCACCGGTCTCGCCCTTGCGGCGCGCCCCGATGTCCATCAGGAAGATGTCGGCCATGTCGTTCGCGACGAGCGCGGTCGTGGCCTCAGCGTCCTTGTCGTCGAGCACGAGGATGATCCGCTGCTCGCCCGGCACGAACGACTCATAGACCTCGTTGCCGGCCGCGCCCGTGGTGGCGAGCGCCTGCGGCAGGTACGAGGCCTGCGCGTCGATCGACGGGTACGTGATCCGGCCAAGCTTCGTCGGCGAGAACTTCGAACCCATCTTCTTCGGGCCCTCGCCCGTGTTCTGGGTGGGCACCGGGCGCAGGCTGCCGTAGAAGTGCAGCGACGCGAACAGGCCAGCGTTGGCCTCGGTCAGCGTCGGGATGCCGGAACCGGCGGCGACGTCGGCAGGGTCGAGGATGACGACAGTGCGCTGTCCGATGCTCGACGCAACGGGCGGATTGGTGAGTGGCATAACTCAGAACTCCTCATCAGAAGGCTGGTGGGTGTCGGACTGCTCGGCCGACTGCTCGGCCTCCTCCGCGGGCTCAACCGCGGGAGTCTCAATCGGGGGCGCCTCGTCTCGGCCCTTGTGCAGGTCGGCGAGCGCGCGCCTGAGGTGTCCGTTCGACATGGCTCCTCCTAGGTTGCAAACGTGTAGGTGACGGATCCGGAGAACCGGCCCTTGTCGGGCCCGACCGGCTGAGTCGTCTCATGAGTGAGCGGAGTCGACTCGACGCCGCCGATGCTCAGCCGCTTGCCATGGCCGATCGTCGACTCGAAAGCGACGCGGACCCAATAGCCGACGAGCCGCGCATTCGCGGTCGTCTTGTCGACGTAGCGGACCGTCGCTCGCCAGCCGGCACGGTCGGCGCCGTTCGCCTTGCTCGACGGGACCGGGCGGCGCTCGACGGAGAGGATCGCGTAGAAGTCGGGCAGACTGCCCGGGACGCCGGCCTCGCCAGGGACGGTGCCGTAGTCGAAGACCAAGCCCGACAACTCGCCGGCCTCCAGCAACGCCGCTAGCGCGTCCCAGATGTCCTGCTCGCTCACCTGCGTGCCCCCGGCCAGAAGAGGCCATCGAGCATCGCTTCGGCGTCACGCTGGAACCGCGGCCGGATCAAGTCCAGCGAGTTCGCGAGGTCGTGGTGCGGCTTCTGGTTCCGCGACCCTTCCTCGAACGACATGCCGCCCTGAGGGAGCGAGGAGTCTGGGCCATACTCGACCTTCATCGACCCGCCACCGAAGCCGGAGAAGCGGGACACCGAGCGGTCCCACGTGATCGCCTTCGGGTAATGCTTGCCGTGACGACCGGCCGTCCGCGTCGCGATCCGCCGCGCGGTCTGGCCGCCGTCCCTGGCGATCTCACGCAGGACCCGGCTGCCCTCCTTGACGAAGAGGACCGGGATCTCGCGCAGATCGGACTCAAGCGCCGGGAGACCGTGGTTGCGTACCTGGACTCGCATCACCACTCCTCGGGGCGCTCAGTCGCGACAGCAGGGACGCGCCGCGCGGTCGCTTGGTCCTGCCAGTCGGCCTCGATGATCTGGAAGACAGCGCCAGCGAGCTCGCCTGCGGTGATCTCGACGAGGTCGCCGTCGCGGAGGTCCGTGGTCGCAGCGGGGAAGTGCAGGACGCGGGACGACTCGGAGATCTCAGCGCCGCCCACATTCAGGTTCTTGTGCCGCGCTGGCGTCCTCGCTGCGGTCCCGGCGACGCGCGTCGGAAGGTCGGTATGGACGTCGCCCCACGCGGGCACCTTGCGGCCGTTGGTGGCCGTGGTCGTGGCGCCAGTCTTGCGACGGACGGTGGCGCGGGAGAGCATCCGAGCCTCGGCTTGCTTGCGGAGCCGGGGGAGCGCCGCGAGGGCGGCCCTCACAGGCCACCGCCGAAGCGGGCTCGCAGCCAGCGCCGTGTCGACTGCTGGATCTCGACGGGTGACACTAGAGCGGCCGCCTCGTCGGTGTAGGTCTCTGAGGCGTCGTCGATGCTGACCGACTTGACGCCGGCCAGCGACCCGCCGCCAGCCTCGAGGTGGTCGATGTAGGCGACCGCGAGTTGGGCGCACAGGTGCACGATGTCCTCGGGGACCGAGTGGCCGTGCGTGTAGGTCACGACGACCGGCACGGGCCGGTGACCCCAGCCGCAGTCGCGCCAGAGGCCCTCGGCCATGACGATGTAGTCAGTGACCGCCTGGCCGTCCATGACGACAGACGAGACGTCGCGGACGATCCCGGGCAGCCGCAGAAGCTGACCGTGGACCGCCGAGACGGTCACGGTGCTCTCGCCGGGGCTGATCGGCGCGCCAGCAGCGTCCCGGATCGCCGACGACGCCACCTGCAGGGCAGCGAGGGCAAGATCGTTGGACGCATAGGCCGCGGGGAGGTCCGCCGCGGTCGCGAGTGGACTCAGATCCACGACGGACCTCCCTTCGGGTCAGGACTTCTTGGCAGCGGCAGGGTCGGCCGGAGCCGGAGCCGGAGCCGGAGCCGGAGCCGGGGCCTCGTCCTCGACCGTGTAGCCGTGGCGCTTGAAGTAGGCGAGCATGTTGACGTCGTCGGTCTCGCCGATTCCGTCCACGAACGCCACGCTGCCGCGCTTGCCGGTGAACTCCGCCACCGGAGCGGTGATCTTCGCCATCTGTGCCTCTCTCACTGAACCTTGACGTTGCGCAGCACCGCGGCGGCGGTGGTGCGCTTGAGGACCGGGGCGACGACCGACTCGATCTCGCCCGTCTTGACCGCGCCGGCCAGCGAGAAGTCCGGCAGCCAGGTCTTCATCAGCGGGCCGACCTTGGAAACGCCGTGGAAGGCGTCGAGGCCGAACTTCACCGCGTAGAGGTCGGTGAGGCCGGTGATGTTGCCGCCAGCGCCCGCGCCGTCAGGGTCGCGGGTCTCGACCGGAACCACGTAGGTCTCGGTCGTGCTGGCCTCGGCGACCGTGGTCCCGGCGTCGACCAGCACGGAGGTGCCGACCATCTCGACGGGGTTGCCGAACGCGTCCTCGGAGCGCGTGTAGTAGCCCGCGCGACGGGCGATCGACCGGACACGGGTGATCGACTTCGTGTTGCCGATGATCGCGTCCGCGCCGCCGACGATGAGGGCGAGGAACTCGTCCAGCAGGTCGATGGCGTCGTTGGCCTTGTTCTGGTCGCTGACCGTGGTGTTGGTCCAGTTGACGTAGCCAGTCGTGCCCGAGTTCGGGATCATCTCGGTGCTGGTGCCGACGAGCATCGCGTCGAGGCCGTCGAAGCCGTTGGCGTTGACCGCGGTGTCACCGTTGACCAGCTGGTTGACGAAGCCGTTGATCGACCCGTCGATGAGCTGGTTCATCTGGAAGTTGACCTCGTTGGTCTGCGCCGAGCCGAGGTCGGCGATGACGCGGTCAACCTGGAACGAGCCACCGAGCGGAACGAGGTCGACGCTCGCCTTGGTGCGGGTCGCCTTGTTGGGCGTGTACTCGCTGTTGATGGCACGGAACGCGACCTGTCGCGCGTTGACCAGCCGCGTGTAGCTGTAGGTCAGCGTCGCGCCGCCCGTGCCGGGGCTCACGCAGTCGTCGAACGTGAGCTGGTCCAGCAGCCACGACTTGCGGCGGTACTGGTCGATGACGTTGAAGTCAACGTCGTCCTGGACGTTCTGCTGAGCGTCCGCGAGGGTGATGGCCATGAGAGCCTCCTAGCTCTTGGTGTAGTGGCGGGAGATGGCGTCTCCCAGAGACTTGGCGCGGGTCTTGGTGTCCTTGCGAGCACCGCCGTCCGCTCCGCCCTGGAACCGGCCGCCTTGCGCGAGCAGGTGGGGCTTCTTCTCACCGAGATCCTTGAGGGCGTCGGTGATGGCCTCGACGTCGATCTTGTTGTTCTCGTCGAGGAAGTCGTTGATGTCGTGCGATCGGAGGAGAACCGCGACGGCGTCCTCCGGGTCAGCGAAGGCGCGTGCCTTGGCCTCGATCTTGTCTTCGATACGGCCATGAAGCGCTTCGCGCTCAGCCTCGGCGCGAGCCTCGGCGCGGATCTTGTCGGGGTCAGGTGCGTCGCCCTTGTCGTCGTCACCCTTGCCGCCGCCGGCCGGCTTCTTGCCGGTCAGCGATGCGATGGTTGCGGCGTCCTTCTTGGTCTTCCGCTCGAGCGACTTGTTGATCCGCTGCTGGGCCTCGAACTTCGCCTTCCAGTCGGCGTCGTCCCCGTCATCGGCGCCGGAGTCGTCCTGGTCGTCGTCGGCGTCGCCCGTGTCGTCTTGGTCGTCGGCGTCATCCTCGGGGCCCATGAAGAATCCGCCGAACGCGGCACGGTTTCGGGCGAATGTCTCCTCGAGCCACGAGGCGTCGGCGGGAGACAGGGTGGTGCGCTTCATGTTCTCTCCTTGCGAGAGTTCGGCCGACGCCTCGCGCGCCGGGACGTTTCTTCAGCGGAGGTAGCCGTGCTGCGAGAGCAGGGCCGTGGCCTCCTCGCGGCTCGATGCCGCGCGGTAGATACCTGCGGGGGTGGGGCGGCCCGAGCGAGCAAGCACCGTCCCTGCCTCCGTGAGTCCGGCCTGGCTGCGCCGAACGTTGACGACCTGATTGAGGTCGGCGCCGTCGAGCACGGCCTTCCGGTCAGCCTTTGACAGGTCGGTAACCTGCCCGGACTGGACCATCTCCTGCGCGTCGACGACGAGTCGGGCGTCGCCCTCGCGGACGGGGACCATCGTGCAGTCGCAGCCTGGGTGCCGCTGGAAACCGTCCGACCACCGGTAGATCCGGCCCGCCAGCACCGCACACCGGGAACACGACGGCAAGGTCAGGTGCCGCACCCACCCGAGGTGATCCGGCTCGACTACGAGCGCCGCCTGCTGGGCTGCGCGCGCGGTCTCCTGGATGACGGACTCGATGAGCCGCTGCCGCTGCCAGTCGGCGTCGACCTTGGCCGCCATCGCCGCGAACTGGTCGGCCGGCGTTGTGAAGCCGACGACGTTGAGCCGTGCCTGCGGGGCAGAGGGGATGTGCTGGTCGGCCAAGACGAGCGGGACCGCCTTCTCGGCGAGCGTGGCCGCGATCATCTGATACCGGACCAGCGCTGCCGCGGCCTGCGCGAGGTTGCCCCACACCTTCAGCGCCTCACGCGCGGCCTGCAGCGCGACGAGCGCCGAGATAGCCTGATACCTACTGGCCGCCGGCGGCGGGGTTGCCGTTGCTGCCATTCCTCAGCTCTCCCACCAGCGCCTCTCCGACCGGGTCAGGTGGACGCTCAGCGGCGATCCGCTCCATCTCCCGGTCGATCTCCGGCTCCGTCATCCCGTAGCGCTTCTCGAGGATCGTGCGGAGCGACATGCCGATCGACTTGTCCTTCGTGGCAGCGTCGGCGACCTGGGCGAGCGAGTGCATCGCCGCGTCCCGCCACTGCACGAAGCGAATGGAGTCGGTGGCGCGGATCGCGTCCGCAATGCCTTGACGGCCACGCACGAGCGCGTTGAGTGCGGCGATCTCCTTGATCGAAGGGCCGGCGTGGATCTGAAACGTCCCGCACTTCGTCGCGAGCGGGACCTCAGCGGCCGTCAGCGCGTCGCCGTTGAGGTTCGCCATCGAGTCGTTCGTGTTCAGGTAGTGGCCCGGCGTGCGAGTCTGCGCGGAGATATGCGCGAGAGCCTGCTTGATGGTCGAGATGAAGTACTCGGCCTTCGCTGAGCTGTACTGGTCGACGCCGGTCGCGTTCGGCAGGAACAGCAGCCGCCCGTTAGCGAGGTCCTCCATGTTGGCAGGCTTCGAGCCGATCACCTGGCCGTTCTCGTCGAGGATCGGCACACTGGGCGGCTCGGCACCCAGCACGATCCGGGCCTCCATGGAGGCCTGGTCGGCGTTCGCGAACAGGTACGACCACATGGCGTTGATCGCATCCTGCATGGCGATGACGCCGTCGATCTCGCTGATCGGGTTCATGCCGATCCGTGGGCGGTTCATGATCTCCACGACCGGCACGACGCCGAGCGGGTTCGGCAACGGCCACGGCTCATCGGCGATCTCGCGCGGCTTCCAGCCGCCGCCCCAGCCCAACGTGCCGGGAATCTGGAACCCTTGGTCCATCAGGCGTTTGCGGGTGTCCTCGCCGATCGCTGTCGGGCGCTCCCACTTGAACAGCGCCTCAGGCGTGTAGAGGGTCGCGTACTCGGTGTTGTCCTCGGTCCACGCCTTGATGGCATGCCGACGGAAGCGGCCGGTCGGGTCGTAGTCGATTGCGACCTGGTCAGGCCGCTCCCACGTGTCAAGCGGAATGCCCTCATTCCGTCCGTCGTCCCAGACGATCACCGCTGAACGAGAGGCGGCGACGCTCGTAAGGAAGCCCTGCAGCGACTGGGCGGTCATCTCGTTGCGTGACCAGTCGCCCCAGATCTCCTTCTCGTCGGAGGTCGTGATGTCGCCCGCCTCGCCGAGCCGGATCCCCTCGACACGCAGCCGGTCCACGGGAGCCTGGGCGACCACGTCACACCAGTTGTCCCGGAAGCCCTTGTAGCGCTCCCCGTGGAACTTCTTCCACGAGTCCGACGCATAGACCAGCGGATGCTCGCCGTCGAGGTACTTGAAGCGCTTCTCGACGAGCTTCCGGCGGTCCACGAGCCGCTCGTAGAGTCGGGCGGTGATGCTGAGTGCCTGCTCTGCGGTGAGCACCGGCCACCACCCCCCTTTGGGTCAAACGAAGTAGACGAAGTTCGGCTTGTCGACCGGCCAAAGGTTCGCGGCGGTCACGTCGCCCGCGGCCTCATGCGCCAAGATGGACGGGATCGTCATGTCGATCTTGCGGCCATCGCCCGGCTTGGTCAGGACGTAGAGACCATTCGGCTTCGGGAGCCGGCGAGTGGCGCCGATGTGCGCCTCGGTGATCTCGCATCCGTCGCTCGTGAAGCCTGAGTCAGCCTTCCCGACATCAGTCAGCAGGCGCTCGGCGGCAGCGTGCATCGGACGTGGCCGTTGCGTGTACCAACGGATGATGACCTTCTCGCCGTATTCCTCGGCCCAGCCGTCGATCTCGGTCGTCCAGTACGGCGGATCGAAGTAGCCGCGCACGAGCACGAACGTCTTCACGATGAACGCGAGACCCTTCGAGACCTCGAGCCGTGGCACCTGGCCCCCGAACTCGGCCGGATCCCAGATCATCGGCGACCCGTCAGGGAACTTCGGAGTGAACTGGTGCCCCTCGCGTGTCTCGCACCGGAAGCCGGTCCAGTCGTCCTTGTCCGAGCCGTCGAAACCGAGCGTGAGCGGTGTCTTCGGCGCGACCTCGAGGTGCTTGTAGCGCTTCAGCCAGACGTTGAGGTCTGCGAGCCATGCGCCCGCACCGGCCTTCGTCATGTTGCCGTAGAACCGCTCAGCCTGGCCGGGGTCCTTCTCGCCGATCTCCAGCGCCTCGGCCTCGATCGCGTCGAGGTTGGCGTGCGTGATGCCCTGGTAGACGAACGCGAGGATCTTGCGACGCTCCCGGGCGTTCCAGAACGAGAACTGCTTCCCGTCCGGCCGCTTCAGTGACGGCTCAAGCTCGGGATTGAGCCAGAACCGGAACACGTCCGGCCGCTTGGTCTCCCAGGTGCGCTGCGCGACCGAGTCGTCAGCCGGGTCCCACGGGTTCGTGGTCTCGATCGACCGCCCGCCCATGCCGGCCGCGCCACGACGCTGCGTCTCGGCGACCTTGCGGAGCTTGTTCGTGTCGGTGAACGTCCCGGTCTCATCCTGGCCCGCGAAGATGATCGGGTTACCCAGTCGACCCAGCGCCGACGACGTGACGGTCTGGATCATGCCGTCACCCGGCAGGCGAGTGAACTCCTCGCCGACGTTGTACAGGTGCGCGTCGGGGCCGTACTTCAGCATGGCCTTCAGCGGCTCATAGACGTTGTCGACCTGGTCCTCGTTGGTCGCGAGCATCTGGATCAGCGGCTTGGCCCACCGCTGCCCCATCGGCTCGCCGGCCGAGTAGGTGTATTCCCAGCCGCAGTAGCAGTCGAAGTCCGAGCATCGGTAGACCTCGCCGCCCTCAGCCCAGCCAGCGAAGACGACCGGGCCGGCAGCCTGGCCCTTGATCTTCTTCGCCATCCACGGGCCCTTGCCGCACTTCTGCGGACCCACGTAGAGCACGCGGCGGTAGTGGAACGCGGTTGCGAGATTGCCGACCTTCGCCTCGGGGCGGATCCGGTACCAGTTCGCTGACACCCAGAGCTGCTGCGGGTACTCAATGAAGGGCAGCGGGTTGCCGTCCGCGTCGCGCTTGACGCCGACGAGCGGGTCAGAGACGACGCAGTGCCGCTCCTCCCAGTCAATCGCCACCCATAGGACCGGGAAGTCAACGATCCACGTGTCCTCGCCGCTGGTCGACCTGCCGTCAACGACCGCCGTCGCCATTGACGACCTTCATGCGGTCGCGCGACGACGTCTGAGGCTCCGGCGCGGCGGCCTTCTCCTCGCGCTTTTCCGCGACGACGTCGACGGCGACCTTCCAGCCCATCGCCGCGAGGCCGGCGTCAGTCATCCCGATCTGGTCCGCGAAGCGATGAAGGCTGCCCTTGTCGGCCGCCGTAGCGTCACCGGACTCGCATATGACGAAGGTCCGGCAGTAGAGCGCGACCGTGTGAAGGCGCCAACGCTGCGACGGCATCGACCAAGCACACGCCTGCGGAGTTGACCACAGCCATGCCCAAAGATCGGCCTCTCGCTCCTCGACGCGGTTCGTCTCAGAGGAATCGAAGACCTGGACCTGCTTGCCGGACTCGTCCCACTCCTTGCGGAACACGTCACGCCGGGGAAGCGGGAACTCGGGCACTGGCCCGTCGAACCCCTCTGCAGGAAGCGACGCCAGTGAGTAGCCGGCGAGCGTTGATCGCAGAGAGTTCGGGTCCTTCATGGGGCCGGACTTGTTCCGAGCGCCACCACTGGCCATGCTCATCTCCTTCATCGGCCTTGCGCCGAGTCGGACCGAGATAGCGCCTTGCGCGCTACCTCGCGAAGCGGGGGGTGCGAAATGTTTGAACCCGCGCGACCTTCCGGAACCCTTCCCCGCGGTCCTGTCGGATGGCGGCGAGGGGGACTACCCCCACTAGGTCGCTAGACTTAAGTGGGATGCAGTGTAGGTCGACTCGTCGGACCTCACGCTGTTGCACCAGCGGTGCGCGAGCCGGAGGTTCTCGGGCGAATGGTCGGGCTCAGAGGTCCACGACTGGCACACGATATGGTCGAGCGTCGGAGCCCATACGTTACTCGGGTCTAGCGTCATGAGGTCTCGATCGACTGGCTCGAAGCAGAGTTGGCATGTCCACTCGTCGCGCTCGTAGATGTCAACCCTGATGCGCATGGGGACAATGAAGCGGCCTCGACGTGCGCGGGCCGAGTTGTCCGCGCATCGCCTGGAGCAGAAGGTGGCCGCTGGCTGGTTGTCCACGAAGTTGGTCAGGCACCACGGGCAGGTTCCCGCGTACCACGTGCGAGGCGCCATGATCCGCTGGCGAGCCGGGTGACCATGGGGGAGTTCGCACTGATCGCGTTGGATTGGCCCAACGAGTTCGCGGGAGTGCTTGCGGTTCTCGGTGCGGTACGCGAGCCCCTTGCAGTAGTCCGAGCAGAACCGACCACTGGGCCTAGAGCTCAGGAAGTCGGCGTTACAGACGCTGCACGTCCGCGGGTATCTCGTCGGGGCGCCATGCGTCTGCTTCCAGTGCTTGGAGCAGAGACCGCGTGCCCGGTGAGCCTTGTCGCAACCATCGACGGAGCAGGTACGCTGAGCCACGTCGTTCCCCTTCCGCGGGAATGACCAAGGCCCCGGCGACTGCAATCGCGCGGGGCCTATCTCATTGGTTCTGATTCAGTTGCGATGGCTCGGGTGTGGGCAGCCTCCGCGTGTGTTCGCGAGGTTGCACTGCTCGAGGTGCTCGGCTCCATGGATCACGCTGCGGTCGTCGTCGCAGTGGCCGAGCGAGAGTTGGTGCGGGAAGACGACGTCGCCACAGCGCCAGCACGTGAAGACCTGGCCGTTGCTCATGGCCTGTGCGATGCGCTTGCGTTGACGATCGTAGTCCGCATCGTACCCACGTTGCTGGCGTGTGCCTCGTGCCCTGTCGCGCACGCGAGTGTGGTCCTCGCAGCGTGTGGTGTTGGTCAGCTCGTAGCAGCCGTGTTCGATGCAGACCTTCATGACCGCTTGAGCGCGAACGCCTTGCACCGCTCGCACTTGCTCTGCCCGACACTGCACGCGCGGTCACAGTGCGGGCAGAACACGATGCTGCCCTTGAGTGTCCGAGTCTCCTCGCCGCACGCGCAGGTCTCAGGTAGGTCGTTGCTCATGTTCCATCCCGTCCGACGACGGCCGCTGATCCCGGGGACGGTCGTCGGCGGCGGGTGGTCCCGACGTCACTCGTGCGAATGCCCGACGTCGGCAGGGTCCAATGCACAAAGCCCCCGCGAGTGCGAGGGCTTCGGCTGGATGTATCTGGGGACGCTTCCGCCACCAGATCTTGTGACAGGCTATCGCAACTCAGGACGCATCCGCCACTTCCTCATCGTCGGCGGGTCGCGTCGAACCCTCGGCCGTCAGTCGGTCCAGCACCTCGCCGAACCAGTAGCGCCGCGGCCCGACCTCGTCGCCATCCTCGTCGACTGCCCGGTGCACGACGAGCTTGCCCCGTTGGCCCCATTGCCGAATGCGAGCGTCGAGCCTAGGGACACTCTGCTCGGTGTCGACCAGGGCCACGATCGCCTCGGCCATCCGCTTCGATGGCGCCACCCATCCGCGTGCCTCGTCGAGCACCTTGTCGAGGTGGTCGCGCGCATACGTGGTCGCCCCGCATCCCTCGCACGTCACCCACCTCAGTCCCGGCACGACATGGGTTGGCTCCTCGCAGCGTCGGCAGGCACCCGCGTACCAACCCGGAGCCACGCGCCCGGTCAGCGCGAGCAGCCGCTCCTCGTGCTCAGCGATGCCGCGCACGAACTCGCCTGCCCACTCGGTCGTGGCTATCGAGGTCAGGTGGTCCGCGAGCGCCACGCACAGCCATGTGAGCACGAGAGGCTGACTCAGGTCCATCCCGTCGGGCAGGTCCCCGACGAGCACCGCATCGGCGAACGTGAGTGGCCTCGGGAAGCCGTCGCGGTCGTCGAGCAGCGCCCGAGCCCACGTCGTCACGGCGTTGTTCGCCTCGTCGAGCGCCCGGATCACCTTGTCCTCGCCGGCACCTGAGCCCAGAGCCCCGGCAGGCAGGCGAGATCCCGGCACGGGCCGACTCCCGGCGCGTCCCGGCTTCCATCGCGAGAGGTTGCGGAAGTAGACCGGCAGGAGGTCGAGGTTGATCGCCACGCCGCGCTGGCACAGGTCGCACAGCGCGAGTCCGTTGGTCGTCGTCGCTCCACAGTGCTGGCAGTTCATCGCTTCCTCCTGCGTGCTCGTCGGCGTCGGTCGTAGGCGGCGTGCATGGCGGAGATCTGCGGCACCTCTCGGCGGTGGTGGCGCAGTCGGTGACGCTGCTCGGCAGTCTGGAAGGCGAGGCTGAGGCGCTGGAGCGCTGCCGCCACCTTGCGCATGGCGTTCGTGAACGCCGTCGTATCAAGCTTCAGCGTGACGCTGACTCGTCGCTCGCTCACGCTTCCCCCTCGTCACTCGGTCGGGCATGGGGCTGATCGGATGGTGTGAGGCGGGCCAGGACGAACGACGGCGCGATCTGCGCGGGTGAGTGCATCTGCCACTCGCGGCACGAGCGGCAGCAGCACGTGCCCGTTTGGCGGGCCACCGACAGGCAGTCGGCATCCGGGGTGCCACAGTTCTGGCAAGGCAGCGGATCTGAGTCGGTCATGCCATCCCCCTCGTCGGGCTCCACTCGATGGATCGCAGTTGTGCGTAGCCGCCGGCCACCTGCAGCCGGGCCGGTCCGCGTGGCCCATGTCGGTTCTTCTCGACAAGCACCTCGACCTCAGGGGTGTCGTCGTCGGGTCGGTGCATGAGGAGCACCTGGTCTGCGTCAGCCTCGATCGCTCCCGACTCTCGGAGGTCAGTCAGGGCCGGCTTCTCACGCTTTGCTCCCTCGCGGTTGAGCTGAGCCATTGCGACGACGCATGCCCCAGTCTCACGAGCGAGCAGTTTGAGGCCCCGGCTGATCTCCGCGACCTCCTCGGCTCGGTTGGCGCGGCGTTCTGCCGGACGCACGAGCTGCAGGTAGTCGACGACGATCAGGGCGAGGTCGTCGCGGCGCCGCTGCATGTCGCGCGCGAGCGACCGGATCCCCGCGACGGTCAACCCTGGGGTGTCGTCGACGGCGATGGGCATCTCGTTGATCTCGGCGTACTTCTGGTTGATCTTGTCCCACTCAGATGGGGGCGTTTGGCCGGTCTGGATTCCGCGGAGGCCGACTGTTGCGTGGGCGGCGAGGAGGCGCTGTCCGACCTCACGCTCGGGCATCTCGAGCGAGGCAAGGACGACCGCGTGCTTGTGGTGGTGAGCCACGTGCAGGGCGAGGTTCGTCCCGGCCAGCGACTTGCCGACGCCGGGCCGTGCGCCGATGACGATGAGGCGACCGGGGCCGATGCCGCCGATGTAACGGTCAATGTCTGGCCACGGCGTGGAGATCGCCTCCTCTGTCCCGTTCTCCGCCACGTCGAGCACATCGGGGAGGAGGTCGGCCAGCATGCGCGCCTTGGAGACCTGCTTGCCAACGGTAGCGTCGTCGACCGACTGGCGAGCTGCCTCACGTGCTTCGGCGAGATTCATACCTGGGTCGCCGGCGATGTCCTGGACTCGGACGGCCGCGCGCTGGAGGTTGCGGCGCCCGGACGCGTCGATCACCAGTTCGGCGTAGTACGGCGCCGACGTCACCATCGGCGAGGCTCGAAGCCAGTGAGCCAGGTCGGCGCCGTCCACGCCGCGAATTTTCGCGTCGAGAACAGCCTTCGTGACGGCGACAAGATCCGGCGCGATGCCGGAGCGGTGAAGCCGACCGATGATGGACCAGACCTCTCCGCGCTGGGGGTGATAGAAGTCGTCCGGGTCGACGAGCTCAAGCAGGTCGTCGAGATCCGGGCATCCGAGCATCGCGGCGCCGAGGAGCGAGATCTCAGCCTCGTTAGCCGCGACTGGAAGCGGGATGACGTCAGCGCTCATCAGCTCGCCGCCCTTTGTGCCGCCACCTGCTCGCGGAACCATCGGTCGTACTCCTCAGGCGAGAGACCGGGCGGTGGGTCTGCGATCGGGTCAGCCGTGTAGGCACGCGACGAGCCTGTGTTCGGACGCTCGTCGCGCCAGTGCTCGCCATTGAGCCAGCGGCTCGGATCGAAGATGAATCGGCCACCCTGGTTGTTCTGGCGCTCCCAGGTGACGTATGCCGCGGCCGCAGAGATCAGTAGATCCTCAGTCACTCCCGGCTTCCGAAGCGCTCGCCGGTACTTGGTCTCAGCGTCCTTCCTCCCGACCTTCTTGCCATAGGCGTCCCAGAACTCTTCGAACCGAGAGGGCTTTGTTTCGTCCGACTCGTCGGACAAAACGCTTGTCTGGTGGTCGGTGGATGGGGGTAGGGGGATGGGGGTAGGGGGAAGGTGGAGCGCGCCCGCGCGCACATGGGGGGTATCGGAGTGGGTATCGGCTACCCCTTCGGATGGGCATTCGACGGCGTCGGCGAAGTCTCTCCGAAGGGCATCGACTACCCCCTCGACAGACTCTCGGGTTGACGGCTGGTCGCCGTTCGGGCCACCCGGTCGGCTGTTCAGTTCGTCGAGGGGCAGGCGGTCGAGCTCGGCCCGAAACGCACCGCGCAATCGGGGCGACTCGATCTGCTGAGCGTCCTCACGCATACGCAGCATGACCTTCGGCTGCTTGTAGACGCCATCGTTGCGGACGAACGTGCGGATCAGGACTTCCTCGGTGTCTTCGTCGGCGACAATGAAGCCGCGCGCGTCGAGGTAGGTCAGGTCATCACGGATGTTTGCCGGGTTGATGCCCTCGGCCTTCTTTGCCCAGCGGTTGACCCGCATCGGCACCAGGCCGGCGTGCGACAGGTCGGGTTGGGATAGCAGGAACATGAAGAGTCGCTGCGCGGTGGCCCGCATCGCGATGAAATCTCCGTCGTTCCAGATCGCGGCCATGATGCGGCCGTGAGAGCGCGCCACCTAGGCCTCCTGTGCGGGGACGGGCCAGACCTGCTCCCAGACGTGCCCATTCGGGCACGAGCAGCCCTGATGGCGCCTGCCGAGGTGGTCGTCGTAGGTCAGATCGTCACTCGTTGCCCCAGCTCGGCAGGTCGGACAGATGGGCCGGGCCCGTAGGCCAGGCAGCCCACGACCAAGGAAGGTGGACCAGCCGGTGTAATCTGCCGCCCTGTGTGCCTCCGTCAGGAGCATCGTCGCGAGGCGGGATGCATCCTCGGGCTCGAGTTCGAGAACAAGGCGGCCGTCATTGATGATCACAGCGACCGCGCATCGCTTGTAGTCGTCGTGGACGAACGTCCTGACAGCGACGGACCTTCCATTGAGGCTGTGAACGTCCGCCTCCAACTCCGCCGCGCTGACGGTGCGCTCGCCGATCATGCGGCGTCTCCGTCAGCGGCTTCGGTCGACGACGCGGTCGGCATGGTCGCCGGCCGCAGAAGCGAAGCTAGGCGATCACGCTGCTCGGCGGTCAACTCGGGCGCCTCGTCGACAACACGCTTGATGTACTCCTCAAGCCGGGCTGCGCGTAGGTTGCGCCGGGCATCGAGGAGCTCGGGGTCGTCAGGGGTGCGAGATCGAGTGAGCGAGGCGATGCGTGCTCGCTCGTGAGTCCAGGTGGACATGAAAAACGCCTCCGGGCATGGGAAGAACTCCCGCCCGCTGAGGCGCTGACTTGCCGGGATTAACCCAATCCCGGCTCGGGGTCGGCTCTCGCTCTGCCGTCCGACTGCTTCACAACATAGCAGCCAGGTCGAATAGACGAAATTCCGACACTCCGCACGCCCGCATCCGGTCAAGCAGGGGCGCCAGCGTCTCGAGGCGGACCGTTACCTCTGGGCGCCGACATTTGCGGCAGATCAGCTTCAGACGCATGCGCCCCTGGTTCTTGTCGGTGGGCGCACCGTCCGCGCCGATGATCTGAGTCGCCTGCGAAACTACAGCCTCAGTGCTGCCTCCCTGAACGCCCCAGTGGACTCCGAACGGTCGCAACTCGGCCGTGTCGTTTGCCAGAACATATTCGAAGCCAGCCACGAACACGCGCGCTGGATGCGCTTTCGCGTCGCAAAAGATGACCAAATCCAGCGAACCCTGGCGAGTCCCTCTAGCCATGCGGGTGTCGGCCCCGCATCTCCTGGACCAGACGAGAGAGCATCGAGATCGACATAGTCGCCTCGAGGGTAACGATGCCTTCCCCTGGGAGTGAGGCGTCGAAGTCAGACAAGCGCCACATCTCATGGACGTCCTCAAGGCGACGACTGAGTTCGTTCCATGTGTCGTCACGCATAGTCAGGGTGCTCCCACATGCGGCGCACGCTTCACGGATCCGCTCCCGATAAGGCTGCCCATTCTGAGCCTGCAACCGCTTGTAGACCGGCCTGCCGTCTTCCCAGTCCTCGATGTAGCGCACCGCCTCGCCGGCTTCAATTGGAACCGTCTGCGAGATCCAGAGTGCGCTGGACCGCTCGGCCGACTCCGGCGACCAGTTGGCGACCCATACCGCTCCCGGGACGTCCTCGAACGCGTTGCCGGGGTGCTCGCAGCAGGTAACTACGAATTGGAAGACCGTCGTCATGCCTGCCTCCACTCGATCCGAATCGACTCGGGGTCGAAGTATGGTTCGCCCGGCTTCCAGCCCCTCGGGCGTCCCTTCTTGCCCGGCAGGAACGTGACGGTCATCAACGCGCTCACAATAGCCCGCTGAGCGTCGAGATCCGCCGATAAGTATGTGGCCGCCGGATCTTGCGCGGTCAGGACCGCGGTCGTCGGCCCCGCCGTGGCAACGGCGACGTTGAGCAGGTCAAGCCTCCTAGCTGCCGTCGTCAACTCCGCCTCGAGGGCCGCGGACCGCTTGGCGAGCATTCGCTCTGACAGTGCGGTGTCAGTGGCCAGCGCGTCGAGGCGCGCCTCAAGTGCCGTGACCGTCCGACGGAGCTCGGCTGCTTCCTCAATCGAGTCAGGGTCGACGACCCAGAGGAGATCACTCAGATCAGCGCGTGTCAGACGCTCGACGACGACGCCAGTCACCAACTCGTCGGCGAGATCCTGGCGGCGCATCGTGCATGCACGACCCTTGCAGCGGTAAAACGGCCCGGCGTTCGTCTGGTTATGCCGCATGGTCTGTCCACAGACGCCGCAGACGGCGATGCCTGTCAGTAGCCAGCGCGGACGGCTAGACGTGAAGTTGGTGCGGCGCTTCGGGTCGTTAAGAACGGCGCAGACAGCCTCCCATTCGTCCCGGCTCACTAGTGCCGGCCAGACGGCCGGCGAGAGAGTGCCCTGATGATCGAGCAGGCCGGCATTCCGGGCGCGCTTGAGTATGCGCCCGACGTCGGCGGGCCGGATGGGATTCTGGCCACGTGTCGTGACGAGGCCAGCGGCGCGCCATTCGTCAGCGATGCGACCCAGAGACATGCCGTCAAGCACCTGGCGCGATGCTTTGCGGACCGCCTCAGCCTCAGCCTCCCTGATTGCCACGCCGTCCGCCTCATACCCGAACGGCCGTGGCCCACCGCGATAGGTGCCCTTCTCGGCGGACTGGCGCTTGGCTCGCTTGACGCGTTCGGCGGTACGTTCTGCCTCGGCGGCGTCGGCGACCGCCTTGAATCGGGCGACCATGCGGCCATCAGCGGTCGCCAGGTTGTCCTCACCGCTCACGACGGTCGCCACTCGGACACCCGTCGCCCTGTGCAGCTCGAGCACGTCCTCCAGTTCAAGCGGTCGTCTCGTGAGCCGGGAGTTGGAGTAGGCGAGCACGGCCGTGATGCCACCCGCCCGCACCCGCTCAACCATGGCGGCGTACTTCGGGCGCGCCTTCGACGAGTTGGTTGACGCGCTGACGTCGTTCTCGATGTAGACCGCGGCGACGTCAAAGTCGAGACGGGCGGCGAGCGCTCGACAGTCGTCCTCTTGGCGCTCGACACCAATCGCCCGCCCCTCAGGGTCGGCGCTGATGCGGCAGTAGATCAAGGCCTGTCCGTTCACGGATGAAACCGTAGCAGTTAAATGCGTCGCTTCGTACTCTCGACGTGGCCATCGCCGTCGCGGTGCTCGCTGCCACCGATGTGGTGCCTCGCGCGGCGCTCGAGTCCACCGCCCTGATCGGCGAGCTCAGCCTGGACGGTGGGCTGCGTCCCGTGCCCGGGGTGTTGCCCATGGTGCTGGCCGCCTCACGGCGCGGGGTCCGCTGCGTCATCGTGCCGGAGCCACAGGCGCGCGAGGCGGCGATGGTGCCGGGCGTCGCTGTGCTCGGACTCCGCTCGCTCGCGCAGGTCGTCGCCGAGCTCCGTGACGAGGAGGTCCCCGCCGCCCCGCCGGTGCCGGAGCCGACCTCGCGCTCCTACCTCGGGTGGCGCGGACAGGCACGGCTCGACGAGCTCGACATGGCCGACCTCGTCGGCCTCCGCGAGGCGAAGTTCGCCGTGGAGGTCGCGGCCGCCGGCGGTCACCACCTGCTGCTCACCGGACCGAAGGGCTGCGGCAAGACCTCGCTCGCCGAGAGGATCCCGGGGGTGCTGCCGGACCTCGACCCCGAGGAGTCGGTCGAGCTGACGGCGATCCGCTCGCTCGCGGGCAGTCTCGACCCGACGGCCGGCCTGGCGAGGCGGCCGCCGTACTCCGCACCTCACCACGACGCCACCAAGGCGAGCCTGGTCGGGGGTGGCACCGGCCGGGTGCAGCCCGGTCTCATCAGCCAGGCCCACGGCGGAGTGCTCTTCCTGGACGAGTTCCCTCTGTTCCGCACCGACGTCATCGACGCCCTGCGTGAGCCGCTGGAGAACGGCGACATCACGATCGCGCGCGGAGAGGAGTCGGTCACGCTGCCCGCCCGGACCCTCGTCGTGCTCGCGTCGAACCCGTGTCCGTGCGGCAACAACGTCACCACGACGGGTCACCTGTGCACCTGCCGGCCGAGCGAGGTCCGGGAGTACAACCGGCGCGTGCGGGGCCCCATCGTGGACAGGATCGACATCACCCGTCCTCTGCAGCCGCCGGTGTCAGGTGACGGCGGCCCGCTCGAGCGCCGGGACTCCAGCGAGACCATCAGGTCGCGGGTCGCCGATGCGCGGGCGCGCCAGCTGGAGCGGTTCCGAGGAGAGGGCTGGCGGCTCAACGGGCAGGCTCCGAGTGCGGCCCTCCGCGAGCGCTGGCCGCTGACAGCGCAGGCCGAGGAGACACTGACCAGCGCCTTGGTCAACGGCAGTCTGACGCGGCGCGGCGCCGTTCGCGTCCATCGGCTGGCCTGGACGGTCGCAGATCTGACAGGCGTCGAGCGGCCAGGCCGCGCCGAGCTCATGAGCGCGTTGGCGCTTCGGTGCGGCGACCCGCTGCGCGATGACGTCGTCTCGGGGGTGCGGGCGGGATGACGGCCCCGATGAGCGACGAGCGCTACGACGAGCGTCTTGCACGCCTGACGCTGAGCCTGATCTTCGAGCCCGGCGACGACAGGGTGGTCAAGCTCTGTGCCGAGCTCGGTGCCCGTGAGCTCGTGGACCGGCTGCGGTCCGATCGAGCTGCGGCGGAGATCACCACCGACGCCGGCATCCGCCTGCCCTCGGTGCAGCCCGAGCGCGAGCTCGAGCGGGGCGCCCTCATCGGCCTCCGGTTCGTGATCCCCGGCGACCCCGAGTGGCCGCCGCAGCTCGACGACCTCGTCAACGCGCCGCCCCTGGTCCGACGCGGTGGACCTCCCTTCGGCCTGTGGGTCCGGGGCACGCGTCGCCTGGGCGACCTCGACCATGCCCTCGCCATCGTGGGCAGTCGCGCGGCGACGACGTATGGCACCGACACGACCGCACGCATCGCCGGCAGCGTCGGTGCCGCAGGATGGGCCGTGATCTCGGGAGGCGCCTACGGCGTCGACCAGGCCGCCCACCGCGGCGCGATGGGCGTCGGTGCCACCACCGTGGCGGTGATGGCGCACGGGCTCGACCGCACCTACCCGGTCGGCCACGTCGCACTGGTCGACGCCATCGCGGAGGCGGGACTCGTCGTCTCGGAGCTGGCCCCCGGGGCCGCCCCCTCGAGGATCCGCTTCCTCGCCCGCAACCGCCTGATCGCGGCGCTGGGTCGCGGGACCGTGGTCGTCGAGGCGCAGGTCAGGAGCGGGGCGCTGAACACCGCCAACTGGACCGGCCGGCTGCAGCGGCCGCTGATGGGCGTCCCAGGACCTGTGACCAGTGCCTTCTCGGCCGGCATCCACGAGCTCATCCGCGCCGGCGCCGCCACCCTGGTCACCTCCGGGGACGACGTGCTCGAGATCGTCGGCCGGATCGGGGAGCATCTGATGCCGGTGAAGCGCGCGCCGGAGCGGCCCCGCGACCGGCTGACCTTGCGTCTGCAGCAGATCCTCGATGCCGTGCCCCTCGGGCAGCCGGCCTCGACCGAGTCCGTCGCCCGGACGGCCGGAGTGGGCATCGTCGAGGCGCGAGGGGGTCTCGACCAGCTCGAGCGTCGAGGGCTGGTGGCCTACGAGCTCGGCTGGAGGCTCACCGAGGCCGCGATGACCAGTTAGCCGAGGGGCACGCGACTAGAGTGCTGCTGTGACTGCTGGGGCTGATGAGGGCGAGGGTCTTCCCGAGCCGCTGGCCCGCCTGCTCGGCGACTACGAGCGCCACCTGCGGTCGGAGCGCGACCTCACCGAGCACTCCGTGCGGGCCTATGTCGGCGACATCGCCAGCCTCCTCGACCACGCGCGCCGGCTCGGGCTCGACTCGGTCGGCGAGCTTGACCTTCGCACGCTGCGCAGCTGGCTGGCCAAGCAACAGACGACGGGCCATGCGCGCACGACGATCGCGCGTCGCGCCACGGCCGCCCGCGTCTTCACAGCGTGGTTGGCACGGACCGGGCGCATCGCCGTCGACGTGGGGTCCGCCCTCCGTGCCCCGCGGGCCCACCGGACGTTGCCGCCCGTGCTGCGGACCGACGAGGCCGAGGACCTCATCCGCTCGGCCACGGCGCTTGCCGATGACGGCAGCCCTGTCGGCCTGCGTGACGTCGCGATGCTGGAGGTGCTGTATGCCACCGGCATCCGCGTCGGCGAGCTCGTCGGCCTCGACGTGGACGACCTGGATCGCGACCGGCACCTCGTGCGCGTGCTGGGCAAGGGCCGCAAGGAGCGCACGGTGCCGTACGGCGCCCCCGCCGCTGACGCCCTCGACGCCTGGCTCGTCCGCGGTCGTCCGGCGCTCGCCGGCAGCGACGCCCGGGGGGCCCTCTTCGTCGGCACCCGGGGCGCTCGCATCGACCAGCGCGCCGTGCGCACGCTCGTGCACCGGCGGATCGCCGACGTGCCCGGAGCCCCCGACATCGGACCCCACGGGCTTCGCCACAGCGCGGCCACCCACCTGCTCGAGGGCGGGGCGGACCTGCGCTCGGTCCAGGAGATGCTCGGCCATGCCTCCTTGGCCACGACGCAGCTCTACACCCACGTCAGCACGGACCGGCTGCGACGGGCCTACCAGCAGGCGCACCCCCGGGCATAGGTCACGTTTCGGCTCTCGTCCGGTGCTCGCCCGGTGCTCGTCCGTCACCCGAAGGTCAGAACCAGCCGCAGCAGCGGCGGCCGCCAGGCGGCGTACGGCCCCTGCAACGGCGTGGGAGCCCGGCCCGCGGACGAGGGCCCGGCGGAGGACCGGGGCGGGGAGCCGCCTGCGCCAGCCGGATCGTCGCGCCACAGCGGCAGCAGCCGGACCGGGAGGACCCCGACGAGGCGCAGCGGATCGAGATAGGTGTCGTCGAGGTCGCGGATCCAGCCCCAGTGCAGGCATGCCCGCGGCAGGCAGTGGGAGCCGCCTGCGGTCAGCGTGCCCAGCACGTCACCGGTCGCGAGGGTGTCGCCGAGTGCGACGCTCGGCGAGACGGGCTCGTAGGTGGTGCGCGTCTCGCCGTGCTCGACGACGACGACGCCGCGTCCGGCCAGCGCTCCTGCGAAGACGACCTTCCCCGGCAGCGCGGTTCGCACACGCTGTCCCGCTCTGCCGAGGAGGTCGACGCCGCGATGTCCGGACGCCCAGCGCGTCGCCGGTGGGTCGAACCGCCTGACGACCTGAGGAGTGGGGGAGAGGGGCCACGCGCCGACCGGATCCGACGCCCCGGCAGCGCTGGCGCGCGGCGCGCCGAGGAGCAACCACGCGGCCAGCAGGACGACGACGAGCATGCCGCCGGGGAGCCGGGTCGGGACGGCGGTGGGAGACCTCATGCGGGTGACGATGCCCCGACTGCGGCCCTCGTGCGGAGCGCTGTGGGAGGCTTCGTGGAGAACGTGGGGCCGGCGCCGGGCTGTGGACACCGATCGGCCCATCGGCCGGATTCGCCCGTGGCGGGCTGTGGAGACTATTCTTGAGCGTGCAACCCGCATGGGTTGACTTCGCACGTCCGCAGACCGCGACACCACTCGCCTCCTGAGCGGTGACCGCCCGTGGGCGCGTCCCTCAGTCCCGAGCGATCGGGTCGGGGCGCGCGTGGACGTCAGGGCCCGGCTGAGCCTGAACCGGGCGGCAACTGAAAACCCGACCGGAGCCGACTCCGGCTCGTCCTCGATCATGCAAGGACGGGCATCACGGAGCGCGGCCCCACCACAAGGAGAAGAACCACCATGGCAGTCGTGACCATGCGCCAGCTCCTCGAGAGCGGCGTCCACTTCGGACACCAGACCCGTCGCTGGAACCCGAAGATGAAGCGCTTCATCATGACCGAGCGCAACGGCATCTACATCATCGACCTGCAGCAGTCGCTGGCCTACATCGACCGGTCCTACGCCTTCATCAAGGAGACCGTCGCCAAGGGCGGCGTCATCCTCTTCGTCGGCACCAAGAAGCAGGCGCAGGAGGCGATCCAGGAGCAGGCGACCCGCGTCGGCATGCCCTTCGTCAACCAGCGCTGGCTCGGCGGCATGCTGACCAACTTCTCGACGGTGCACCAGCGGATCAACCGTCTCAAGGAGCTCGAGGAGCTCAACTTCGACGACGTCGCCGGCTCGGGCCGCACCAAGAAGGAGCTGCTCGGCCTCAAGCGCGAGAAGGACAAGCTGGAGAAGACCCTCGGTGGTCTGCGCGACCTCGGTCGCACCCCCAGCGCCGTCTGGATCGTCGACACGAAGAAGGAGCACCTCGCCGTCGAGGAGGCTCGCAAGCTCCGGATCCCCGTCATCGGCATCCTGGACACCAACTGCGACCCCGACGAGGTCGACTTCCCGATCCCGGGCAACGACGACGCCATCCGCGCCGTGGGTCTGCTGACCCGCGTGGTCGCCGACGCCGTCGCCGAGGGCCTCATCGCCCGCTCCGGCGCGAAGACCGCCGAGGGCACCGAGCAGGCCGAGCCGCTCGCCGAGTGGGAGCGCGAGCTCCTGGCGGGTGCCGAGGGCAACGAGGCCGCCACGGAGGCTCCGGTCGAGACCAGCGCCGAGACCACCGCCGCTGCCGCCGACCAGGCCATCGCCGAGGAGACCGCCACCGAGGCGACCGAGGAGACCGCCACCGAGGCGACCGAGGAGACCGCCGCCGAGGCGACCGAGGAGACCGGCGCCGAGGCGACCACCGAGGCCCCGGCCGAGGCCTGAGCGACTCCCGTCCACCGACGTTAGACCCGAAGAGGAAGACACATGGCTTACACCGCAGCCGACGTCAAGAAGCTCCGTGAGCTGACGCAGGCCGGCATGATGGACTGCAAGAAGGCGCTCGACGAGACCGACGGCGACTTCGACAAGGCCGTGGAGCTGCTCCGCGTCAAGGGTGCCGCCAAGGCCGCCGCCCGTGCCGCCGAGCGCGAGGCCTCCGCCGGCCTCGTGGCCGCCTCCGGCAGCGCCCTGATCAGCCTGAAGGCCGAGACGGACTTCGTCGCCAAGAACGAGGCCTTCGTCAGCGCCGCTCAGGCGATCGCCGACGCCGCCAACGCGAACAAGGTCGGCGACGCCGAGGCGCTCAAGGCCGTCTCGCTGGGCGACAAGACGGTCGGCGAGACCGTCGAGGAGCTCGCTCGCACCATCGGCGAGAAGATCGAGCTCGGCGAGGTCGCCTACTTCGACGGCAACACGACCGTCTACCTGCACAAGAAGGCCTCCGACCTGCCCCCGACCCTCGGCGTGCTCGTCGAGTTCGAGGGTGACGAGGCCGCCGCGAAGCAGGCCGCTCAGCAGGCTGCTGCGCTCCGGGCGCAGTACCTCACCAGCGACCAGGTCCCGGCCGACGTCGTCGCCGCCGAGAAGGACGTGCTGACCAAGAAGACGCTCGAGGAGGGCAAGCCCGAGGCTGCCGTCGCCAAGATCGTCGAGGGTCGCATCGGCGCCTTCTTCAAGGAGATCGTGCTCCTCGACCAGGAGTCGGTCTTCGAGGCGAAGAAGTCGGTCAAGCAGGTGCTCGACGCGGCGAACACGAGCGTCTCCCGCTTCGCCCGCTTCGAGGTCGGCGCCTGATCCGCAGCGATCAGATAGGTTTCACCTGACGTACGACGAGGAGGCCGGTCCGATGGCACATCAGCTGTTCATCGGGCCGGCCTTCTCGCGCGTCCACCCCCACTCCGACCACGGAAAGGTCACCGCGTGACGGCGTACAAGCGTGTTCTCCTCAAGCTCTCCGGCGAGGTCTTCGGCGGCGGGCACGTCGGCGTCGATCCCGACGTCGTGCAGACCGTCGCCAAGGAGATCGTGGCGGTGGTCGAGGCGGGCGTGCAGGTCGCGGTCGTGACGGGCGGTGGCAACTTCTTCCGGGGCGCCGAGCTGCAGAACCGCGGCATGGACCGGGCCCGTGCGGACTACATGGGCATGCTCGGCATCGTCATGAACTGTCTGGCGCTGCAGGACTTCCTCGAGAAGCTCGGCGTCGACACCCGCGTCCAGACCGCGATCACGATGGGCCAGGTCGCCGAGCCCTACATCCCCCGGCGCGCGATCCGGCACCTCGAGAAGGGCCGCGTCGTCATCTTCGGTGCCGGCATGGGGCTCCCGTTCTTCTCCACCGACACCGTCGCGGTCCAGCGCGCGCTGGAGAGCAAGTGCGACGTCGTGCTGGTCGCAAAGAACGGGGTCGACGGCGTCTACTCGGCCGACCCGAAGAAGGATCCGACCGCCGTCAAGTACGACCAGCTCACCTACGCCGAGGCCATCGCCCAGGGTCTGCGCATCATGGACCAGACGGCGTTCGCGCTCTGCGGGGAGAACAAGCTGCCCATGGTCGTGTTCGGCATGGAGCCCGAGGGCAACATCCTGCGCGTCGTGCAGGGTGAGAAGATTGGCACCCTGGTCAGCGCCGGCTGACGCCCCGCGACCAGCAAGAACTCTGACGAAGGAGCACCGGTGATCAACGACACCCTCAACGAGGCCGACGACAAGATGAACAAGTCGGTCGACGCGACGCGTGAGGACTTCGCTACCCTTCGCGCCGGCCGGATCACGCCCACGGTCTTCAACAAGCTGACCGTGGAGTACTACGGCACGCCCACCCCGATCCAGCAGCTGGCCACCTTCACCAGCCCGGAGCCGCGCGTCATCGTCATCGCCCCCTTCGACAACACGGCCATGCCGAACATCGAGAAGGCCATCCGCGACAGCGACCTCGGCGTCAACCCCTCGAACGACGGCCGCGTCCTCCGCGCCGTGTTCCCCGAGCTCACCGAGGAGCGTCGCAAGGAGTACATCAAGCAGGCCCGCGAGAAGGCCGAGGGCGGCCGCGTCGCCGTCCGTCAGGTGCGCCAGAAGGCGAAGCACACGCTGGAGAAGCTCGAGAAGGACGGCGAGATCGGCAAGGACGACCTCACCGGTGCCGAGAAGCGGCTCGACGCGATGACGAAGAAGCACACCGACGCCATCGACGACCTCCTCAAGCAGAAGGAGGCCGAGCTGCTCGAGGTCTGACCTCGAGCACCGGCTCCCCTCGATGACCGACACGCCAGCGCCGGCACCCGCACCCGACCACCCGGGCGACGGCGCGCCCGCCAACGCGCCGACCCAGACCGCTGCGAAGGATCACGGCCGCGCCGGCCGCGACCTCAAGGCCGCCATCATCTCGGCGGTCGTGCTGCTGTCCGCGATCGCCCTCTCGCTCTTCATCTGGAAGACGCTCTTCATCCTGATCGTCGCGGCCGCCGTCGTGGTGGCCGTCTGGGAGATGCGCAAGGGCCTGCTCGCCAAGGACATCGACCTGCCCGAGCAGCCCTTGATGGTCGGCGGCGTGGTGATGGTCGTCGTCGCCTACTTCTGGGGGACCAACGCGCTGGTCACCGCCACCGCCGTCGCGGCGCTCGCGCTCATGCTCTGGCTGCTCCACCGCGGCGTCGAGGGATATGTCAAGACCGCCACCGCGTCCGTCTTCACGTTGATCTACGTCCCGTTCCTCGGTTCCTTCGTCGCGCTGATGCTCGCCGAGGGAGGCACCTGGCGCGAGACGGGCATCGACGACGGAGTGAAGGGCATCATCACGTTCGTCCTGGTGACGATCGCCTCCGACATCGGGGGGTACGTCGCCGGCGTTCTCTTCGGCCGGCACCCGATGGCGCCGGTCATCTCACCGAAGAAGTCCTGGGAGGGCTTCGCCGGCTCGGCCCTGTTCACCATCGTCGCCGGCGTGCTGCTGGTCGTCCTCCTCCTCGACGGCGACTGGTGGGTCGGTGTGGCCCTCGGCGTCATCGCCGTGGTGATGGCGACCCTCGGCGATTTGTGCGAATCCGTCATCAAGCGCGACCTCGGCGTCAAGGACATGAGCCACGTGATCCCCGGCCACGGCGGCCTCATGGACCGGCTCGACTCACTCCTGGCCACGATCGCCCCGATCTGGCTGCTGCTGCACTACGCCGTCTTCTAGCTCCTGGCGTCCACGCACTGGATGTCCCGGATCGACAGGGGCACCGGCGCTATGGTCGAGGAGAACGTCCTCGACCGGGTGAGGAGCGCCGATGATCCAGCTGCGACACCAGTCCGCCGGCCACGAGGTCGCCATGACCGGGGAGCGCGGACCCGACTGGTGGCACCGGGACCACCCGGTCTTCACGCCGCTGTGCGGGTTCTTCTCCGGTCTGGCCTTCATGCTGGTGGTGCCCAGCCTGTTCGCGGGGTTGCTCGAGACGTTCTTCGCGCAGCACACCGTCTCCGACCTCTTCCCACTGGTGCTCGTCGCGCTCCTCGTGCCGGTCGTGCTGGTCGCGCGCGGGAGGAGTCGCCGCTTCGGGCTCTACTTCGTCCTGGGCATGGTCGCCACCGCCGTGGTGGTCCTCGGCGTCGCGGCTCTGGTCGTCTGGATGATGACCGCGACCGCGTGACGCCGGCTCAATCGACCCAGACGACGTACCCGCTGTAGCCGGCGACGACCGCGGCAACACCCGCGCGGACCGCCCGCGCGCCGCGCTCGGGGGTGAACGACGCCGCGTCGTACGTCGACGCCGTCCCCAGCCCCTCGCCGCGGTAGGAGGCGCCCTTCCAGTCCGCCGCCGTCACGTTGGCGGTCGGCTCGGCGAGCTCGGCGCCCAGGACGAGGAAGCGCTGGTCCAGCCAGCTTGCGCTCACCAGCGCCAACGGGTCGACCAGGCCGTTCCCGACGGTGACGATGAGGTCGCGGTCGAGGTGGAGGGCGCTCTGGATCGAGGCGACGTACCTCATCGGATTGTCGGCGACGACGCGCACCAGGTCGACATGGGCCTCGCGCGCCCAGTCGACGACCGCAGTGCTGAGCGTGCGTGCCGTCCTGTCCTCCTCGGTGGTCAGGAGCACGACCCGGTAGCCCTTCGGTGGGCTCGCGGCGACCCAGGACCCAGGGCTCGGCGTCATCGTGCCGCCCGGGGGCGGGGGAGCCGATGGCGTGACGAACCCGGGGCCCAGCGTGCCGGCCCCCGCAAGCGGTGAGACGGGCGCACCGTCGGCCCCGATGCCTGTGCCGGCGGCCGCCGCGCCCGTGTTCGGCGAGGCGGCACATCCGGTGACTGTGGCGATGACCCCGGCGACGATCGCAGCGGTGAAAGCCACGGCGGCGAGGCCGTGTGACGAGCGGACGGGCACGTGAGCCTCTCAGAGAGCGAAGATTGCGGGCCCTGTCTACCTCACCATGACGGCAGGGGACCAACCCCGCGCGCGACGTTTCCGTGGGTGTTCGCGGGCCGTATCCCGATCGTTCATCAGGCTCCGAGAGCGTTCGGCGGTCATGCTGAAGCTTCGCGCCCTCGGGCTCCTCGTCCTGGCCGTCCTGATGCTCGTCCTCGGGACGGGCGCCACCCCCGCACAGGCCCACGGCTTCACCTCGGTCGTCTATGTCAGCGCCACGCAGCCCGAGCGCGGGCACGTGCGCGTCGACCTCGGCCTCGAGTACGACCTGCTGATGGTCTCGGTCGCCGACACCGAGCACGACGACGCGCTCTTCAAGGAGGGCGACCCCGCCTGGCAGGACGGCGACCTGGCCGGCCAGGCGACGGCACTCGACCACCACCTCCCCGCCCTGATGAGGTACGTCGACCGCCACTTCCGTGTCGAGGCTGGGAAGGCGGTCTGCCTCCCGACCGTCCAGGGGGCGACGCGCGTCGAGCTGCGTGACGTGCCCTATGCCCACGTGGTCGTGGATTACGCGTGTCCGACCGGCGCGCTCGCGCACCGGATCACCAGCACGCTCTTCCCTGACGACGAGGGCTACGTCCGCGGGACCAAGACGATCGTCACCTACGACCTCGACCTCCGGCGCGGGTCCGCGGCCCTCGAGGCCGGCCACACCTCGTTCTCCACCGACCAGTCGACTCCGGAGCGGTTCTGGGAGTTCTTCCGGCTGGGCTGCGAGCACCTGCTGACGGGCATCGACCATCTCCTGTTCCTGCTGGCGCTCATCGCAGGGTCGCGACGGCTGCGCGAGGTGGTGCTGGCGGCGACGACCTTCACGCTGGCCCACTCGGTCACGCTGCTGCTGGCGGCACTCGGCCTCGTGGCGGTGCCGCCGGCGATTGTCGAGCCGATCATCGCCCTCTCGATCGCGGTCGTCGCCGGCTGGCACCTGTGGCGACTGTGGCGCAACGGTCCGCGCGCCACGGACCTCGTCACGGCGGGGACGAGCCACTTCGCGTTGGACCGGGCGGGCTGGGCTCGCCTCGCGGTCGTGTTCTGCTTCGGTCTGGTCCACGGTCTCGGGTTCGCGGGCGCGCTGGGCATCCAGCAGGCGTGGTCCTGGACCTTGCTCTGGTCGCTGGTGGTCTTCAACCTCGGCATCGAGTCGGTCCAGCTCGGCCTGATCGCCCTCGTCTTCCCGGTGCTCGCCCTGCTGCGGCACCGCGTGCCGCGTTACGGACTCGCTCTGACCGGTCTCATCGCGCTCGTCGTCACCGTGTTCGGGACCGTCTGGTTCGTCGAGCGTGTGGCCGGGAGATGACCGGTGCGCCCGCCCTCACACCGGCCCACCACCGGCGATGAGCGTGGAGGAGAACCGGACTCCTGAGTAAAGAGTCGAATTCTTTCAGGAAAGGCTCAGGCATGCCCTGCTGTTCACGCGGCGTACATCGGTCCCCAGTCGGATGAGCGCGTCCGAACCACTCCTTCACCCTCTCCGAAAGGGAGAACGCCCCATGAAGCTCAGCCTCTCGACGCTCCCGAGGCGTCGACTCGCTGTCGGTGCGGCCGCCGTCTCACTGAGCGCGGCCGCCATCACCGGCGGCGCGATCGCGCTTTCGGCGACCGCTGCGGACCCCGCCACCTACAGCGGCGTCGTCCTCACCGTCGGCCAGACCGAGCAGTCGCGCGCCCTCGGCTGGTACACCACCGGCACCGCCGACGAGCAGGTCCAGCTCTCCACCGACCGCTCCTTCGCGGACGCCTCCGAGGTCGTCAAGGTCCCCGCGACGATCACGGCCAACACGACGACCGAGGGCAAGGCCGTCGCAGCCGGCAACGGCAAGGCCTACCTCGACGACCTGGACGCCAACACGACGTACTACTACCGCGTCAACGAGACCGGCACGGGCAACAGCTCGTCGGTCTACTCGTTCCGGACCGGCAACTTCGGCAACAACGACTTCGACTTCCTGTTCTTCGGCGACCCGCAGATCGGCTCGTCGGGTGACCCCGTCCGCGACGGCGACGGCTGGGTCGCAACGCTGGACACCGCGAAGGCGCTGTCCCCGAAGGCCGAGCTGCTCGTCTCGGGTGGTGACCAGGTCAACACGGCCAACAACGAGACCGAGTGGGCGAACTTCCTTCGTCCCGACGAGCTGCGCCAGATCCCGTGGGCCGCGACCATCGGCAACCACGACGTGGGTGGTGCCGGCTACGAGCAGCACTTCGCGCTGCCGAACACGATCGACCGCTCCGACGCGCTGTACGCCGACAAGACCAAGAAGTCGACGACCTCCGGTGGGGACTACTGGTTCACCTACAAGGGCGTGCTGTTCATCGACCTGAACTCCAACGCCTACAAGGCCGCCAACGACTCCGACCCGGCCCACGTCGCCTTCGTCAAGCAGGCCATCGCCGAGCACAGCGCCGGCACCAAGTACACCGTGCTGGTCTATCACCACGCGATCTACTCGCCGGCCGACCACGCCAACGACACCGACAACATCCAGCGACGTGTCGACTTCACGACCGAGTTCTCCAAGCTGGGCGTCGACCTGGTCCTCCAGGGTCACGACCACAGCTACTCACGCAGCTACGCGATCAGGAACGGCGTGAAGGCCAACCCCGACGAGCAGCCCGGCGCGACGTCGGTCGTGACGGGTCCCGGCGGCGTCATCTACGTGACGGCGAACTCGGCCTCGGGGTCGAAGTACTACGACCTCACGCAGCCTGACGCCACCAAGGGCGGCTACGGCCCCGACACGCTGACCGGCGGCGACGAGACGCCGGGCCACACGCGGCACTGGGCAAACTCGGTCGAGAACCAGGAGCACGTCCGGACCTACATCCAGGTCGAGGTCCGCAAGGACAAGCTCGTGGTCGAGAACGTCCGCGCCGGTGACTGCTCGGGCCCGAACGCTGCCGTCGAGCGTGGCAACGTCACGTGGTGCGGCCCGGACAACGGCACGAAGCCGGCCGAGCCGGTGGGCTCGGTCGAGGACCACGTCGACATCCGCCGCGTGGCTCCGAAGCGGGCCAAGTGACCTAGCGAGCCAGCAGCGACCCCGGAACTCTCCGGGGTCGCTGTCGTTTCGGCGCACCCGTGGGTGCGGTGGGAGACTGGGACCCTGATGTCAGAGCCGAAGCCCCTTCCCCTCGTCTTCGATGCGCCGCGCGGCCGTGCGAAGCCCCCGCGCCACCTGGCCGACCTCGACCTGGCCGAGCGTCAGGAGGCAGCCAAGGCGGCGGGCCTGCCCGGCTTCCGCGCGAAGCAGCTGTCGGTGCACTACTTCGAGCGACTCGTGCACGACCCGGCGGAGATGACCGACCTCCCCGCCGCTGCGCGCGAGGAGCTCGTCAGCACGTTCCTGCCGGAGCTGATGACGCCGATCCGCACGCTGGAGGCAGACGCCGGCACCACCCGCAAGACTCTATGGCGGCTCTTCGACGGGGCACTCGTGGAGTCGGTGCTGATGCGCTACACCGACCGCGCCACCATCTGCATCTCCTCGCAGGCCGGCTGCGGCATGGCCTGCCCGTTCTGCGCGACGGGGCAGGGCGGCCTGCAGCGGAACATGTCGACCGCCGAGATCGTCCACCAGGTCGTCGTCGGCGCCCGCGCGATGGCCTCGGGAGAGGTCGCCGGCGGTCCCGGTCGCCTCTCGAACGTCGTCTTCATGGGCATGGGTGAGCCACTGGCCAACTACAAGGCGGTCATCGGCGCCGTACGACGCCTGACCGACCCCGCGCCCGCCGGGCTCGGTCTCAGTGCGCGCCACGTGACCGTCTCGACGGTGGGCCTCGTGCCGCGGATCAAGCAGCTCGCGACCGAGGGCATCCCCGTGACCCTCGCGCTGAGCCTCCACGCTCCCGACGACGAGCTGCGCAACGAGCTCGTGCCGATCAACACCCGCTTCAGCGTCTCCGAGACGGTCGAGGCGGCATGGGACTACGCCCGCACGACGAAGCGCCGGGTCTCCATCGAGTACGCGATGATGCGCGGCATCAACGACCAGGGCTGGCGGGCCGACCTGCTGGCCGACGTGCTGAGCTCCTACGGCGACTGGGGCTGGGTGCACGTCAACCTGATCCCGCTCAACCCCACTCCCGGCTCGAAGTGGACCGCCTCCGACCCCGCCGACGAGCGTGAGTTCGTCCGTCGGCTGGAGGCCAAGGGCATCCCCACCACCGTCCGGGACACCCGCGGCCGCGAGATCGACGGTGCCTGCGGGCAGCTGGCGGCCGTCGAGGGCTGAGTCCCGCCGGTGTCGGGCGGCCCTTCAGTGCGCTGGATCAGCGCGACACGCCGTGCGGATCGGCGTGTCGCGCTCGGCGGGCGCAGCTGGGGGCCGCGGCCCGCGCCTGCCTGACGGCCGTCAGTGGTGCAGCGCGGCCGTGCGGGCGGATCCCAGATACCCCTCGCGCGCCAACCCCGTCACCGCGGCGGCGATCGCGACCGCCTCGGCGATGAAGGCCGTCCACACGTAGGGGCCGCGCCAGTGCTCGTGGACGCCGTACAGCCCGACGGTGACCGAGATGAGGAACGCCCCCATCGTCGACGCGCCGAACCCCAGCGCGAGGAACAGCGGCTCCCAGTCCCGCCAGACCAGCAGCAGGATGGCGATCACCACCCCGGCGACGGCGTTCACCATGAACGCGGGCCCGACGACGTGCTGGTCCTTGACGCCGTCGATCCACAGACGCAGGTGCACGAACGCGGAGACGAGCACGGCGAGTGCTGTGACGACTCGGATCATCATGGTTCTGTCCTTTCAGTGGTGCGTTGAGTGGTGCGTGGAGTGGGGTGTTTCGGCGCTGACGCGGGTCGCCCCGCCGCTGTAGGCGGCCAGGAAGCGGTCGCGGAACGCGTCCATCCGCCAGACGGGCGCGTCGGGTGAGGGATGCAGCCCGGCCTGCCAGCGCCAGCCGTCGATGGACGCGATCACCGCCGGGTCATGGGCGATCACGCTGACCGGCACGTCGTGGCCGGGGTTGCTGCCGCTCACCAGGCTGTGGGGCTGGTGGTCGCCGAGGACGACCAGCACGAGGTTCGGGTCGGGGCGCTGCACGAGCCAGGAGATGAGCGACTGCCAGGTGTACTCGATCGACTGCCCGTAGGCGGCCTGCACCAAGCTGGCGTCGCGGAGCATCGCGTCCGGGGAGGCGCCCTGGGCGGGCATCGGGTCGAAGACCGAACCGTCGCCGACGGCCGACCAGTCGACCAGGCGGGGTAGCGGCGCCCACGGTGTGTGGCTGGACACCAGGTCGATCTCGGCCATCACCGGTCGGCGTACGCCATGGGCGAGACCAGGGGTGAGCTCGTTGCGCTGGAGCGCCGCGAGCGTGAACTGGTCGGGCATGGTCGCATAGCTGAACCGCGGCCCCCGATAGCCGACGTTGCCGGCGTCGTAGAGCTTGTCGAAGCCGTAGAAACGCTGCCCGGCCGCCCAGCCGTTCGTCACCGACGGGATGTCGAAGACGGTGCGCCACCCCGCCTCCTCGAACGCGGAGGTCAGGGTGTCGTGGTCGCTGGCGAGGAGCTGGTCGTAGCGCTGCTGGCTGTCCACCCAGAGTCCGGACTCCAGCGTGGAGTGGGCGAGCCAGCTGATCCCTCCGAAGGTCGGCGAGGTGAGGAAGGCGCTGCGCGCCTGATATCCGGCCGCACGAAGCTGGCTCGTGCCGTGGTCCAGCACGGCGTCGACACCGGGGGAGTACGACGTCCCTTGCACCGCGACCCGTCCATAGCTCTCCACGAACACGAGCAGGACGTCCTTCCCGCGCAGACGCGTGAGCAGCCCGGCTGGCAGCTGCGGGTCAGTCGCGACCTCTCGGGCGAAGGCATGGCGGTCGGCGAGATCCGTGCCCACGGTGCGCACCTGGTCGACCGCCAGCGCGGACGTCTGCATCGAGGCCAGGCCCGCCCTCGTCACGACCGAGAGCGCGCAGACGACCGCGAGGACGGAGACGGCCGGGATGCTCATCCCCGGGTGACGGGCTGTCGCCGAGGCGACCCTCGCCACGGCGGCGCTGACCAGCACCGACAGCAGGACCAGCACCAGGAGCGCGGCCACGACGGCTCCGATGGCGACGACTGGCCCGCTGGTGTCACGCACGACGCCGAGGGCCGGGCCGAGATAGGTGACGTCGCTGAGGGGGTCGAAGCGCCGGTCGAGCACCGCGCCGAAGCCGATGTCGAGCGCTCGCACGAGGATCAGCAGGGTGAGGAGGACGCCGACGCCGATGCTCACCGGCCAACGCAGCGCCTGTGGCAGCACCACGGCGAGCACGAGGAGAGCGATCAGCTCCACGGGGAGGCGGAGCAGGGCGTTAGGAGAGAGGTCGCTGGCCCGGTCCGGCGCCACCAGGGCCAGCCACACGAGGGCGAAGGCCACCAGGGTGACGACGGCCGACGTCCGCGGCACCCCCGCAGGGCGCGCCCGCCAGAGCTGTCGGATCTGGTGTGCGAAGGACTCGACCAGAAGGAGGAGGGCGACGCCGAGCGCCACCGGGGCGACCGAGCGCGGCAGGACCCCGGCCACGAGCACGGTGAGGACGATGCCCTGGATGGCCGCGACGACCTTGGCCCAGAAGCGCGGCGGCGTCTCGCCCCGCAGCCACGGCCAGCACCAGCCGGCGACGAGGAGCAGGTAGCGCGCCAGGCCGATGAGGAGCGCCCACCAGGCGATAGTCGTGGCGACCAGCACGCTGAGCACCAGGACGAGGAACGCGTCGACCTCCATGTCGTAGCGCGCCCCGAAGCGCGTGCAGCGGGTCCTGCGGGCGACCTGACCGTCGACGGCGTCGAGGATCAGCGCCACCGTGGACAGCGTCACGATGAGGGCGGTCTCAGTGGGCGCGACGAGGGAGCGCGCGACGAGTGCGGCCACGACACACGCCAGCACCAGGCGGACGGTCGTCACCGCGTCGGCCGGTCGAAGATGAACCCTCGGCATGTCGCCTCCGTGTTGTGGGGTACGACAGGGGTACGACGCCCGCAGCGCTCTGGTTCAGCAGGCCGGTCGAGAAGGCCGGGAAGGACGGTTCGGTATGGCGGCGACGGCTCGAGCATTCGTGGTCGTGCGGCCGGGCGTGGGCGAGATCCGTGACGTCGCGGTGCGTGAGCCAGGTCCGGGCGAGGTGCGCGTGCGCACCCTGCACAGCGGCATCAGCCGCGGCACGGAGACACTCGTGTTCCGCGGGGAGGTGCCAGAGGATCAGCGTGACCGGATGCGGGCGCCGTTCCAGAGCGGCGATGTGCCGGGCCCGGTGGTCTACGGCTACCTCAACGTCGGGGTGGTCGAGGCCGGTCCGCCCGCCCTGCGAGGGCGGACCGTCTTCTGCCTGCACCCCCACCAGACGGCGTACGTCGTCCCCGCCGACGCCGTGGTCCCCGTCCCCGACGGCGTGCCCGCCCGACGGGCCGTCCTCGCGGGCACGGTCGAGACGGCGGTCAACGCCCTGTGGGACGCCGCCCCGCTCCTCGGAGACCGTGTCGCGGTGGTGGGCGCCGGGATGGTGGGCTGCTGCGTCGCGCGGCTCCTGGCGCGCTTCCCGGGGGTCGAGGTGACTCTCGTGGACGTCGACAAGCGTCGAGCGGAGGCCGCGGAGGCCCTCGGTGTGGGCTTCGCGACGCCGGACGAGGCCCCCCAGGTGGCGGCGGGGTGCGACCTCGTCGTGCACGCCAGTGCCACCGGCGAGGGACTGCAGCTCGCGGTCGACCTGCTGGCCGACGAGGGCACCGTCCTCGAGATGAGCTGGTACGGCGAGCGGCCGGTCAGCCTTGCGCTGGGCGGGGCCTTCCACTCCCGGAGACTGCGGATCGTCGCCAGCCAGGTCGGTGTGGTGGCGCCGGCTCGCCGCTCGCGCCGCAGTGGCCTCGACCGGCTCGCGCTGGCGCTCGCGATGCTGCGCGACGACGCGTTCGAGGTGCTGCTCACCGGCAGCTCACCGTTCGAGGAGCTGCCGCGGGTCATGGCGGATCTCGCCGCCGGCATGCCCGCCCTGTGCCACACGATCGACTACCCGGACCACCAGCACGACTGTGCCGACCACGACCCGGAGGGCTGACCCATCGCACGCGACAACTGCCGCTACACCGTGACCGTCCGCGACCGGATCATGGTCGCCCACAGCCTGACCGGTGCCGAGTTCGGTCCGGCCCAGCGGCTGCACGGGGCGACGTACGTCGTCGAGGCGGCCTTCCGCGGCGACGAGCTCGACGGCTCCGGAGTGCTCGTCGACATCGGCAGGGCCGCCGACGAGCTGCGCGCCGTGCTCGCGGACCTGGACTACCGCAACCTCGACGACGTCCCCGCCTTCGAGGGTCGCAACAGCACGACGGAGGTGATCGCCCAGGTGATCGGCGACGCGCTGGTCGACCGGGTCAGGGCCGGTGTGCTCGGGGCCGGCGTGGCAGGAGTAGCGATCACCTTGCGGGAGTCCGACATCGCGTGGGTCTGCTACGAGGCCGCGCCATGACGTGCCTGCACCTCGTGCTTCCCGACGGCGTCGACGACCCGGACCGGCCCAGCGGCGGCAATGTCTACGACCGGCGCGTCGCGGACGGCCTGGCCGCTCACGGGTGGCGCGTCATCGAGCACGCCGTGCCGGGCCCGTGGCCGGAGCCGGACGCCGACGCTCTGACGCGCCTCGCGGGCGTCCTCGGGGCCCTCGGGGATGACGAGCTGGTGCTGGTCGACGGACTGATCGGCTCGGCCTCACCCACGGCCATGGTGCCGGCGGGTGAGCGCCTGCGCCTCGCCATGCTGGTCCACCTGCCGCTGGGGGTGGCCTCGCTCGTCGCACGGTCTGCGGAGCGCGAGGCGCTGCTCGCCTGCCGCACCGTCGTCGCGACCAGTGCGTGGACACAGGCATGGCTCGGGCGTCATTACGGCCTCGAGGACGTGAGGACGGCGCCTCCCGGTGTCGACCCCGCACCCCTTGCGGCCGGCTCTGGCACGGGTGCTGCCCTGCTCTGCGTCGGACGTGCCTGCGTCGCCAAGGGGTACGACGTCCTCACCGCGGCCCTCGAGACCCTCACCGATCTTGCCTGGACATGTGAGTGGGCGGGCCCGGTCGATGACGTCGCCCCGGGGCCGATCACACTTCTCGGGCCGCTGTCTGCGACCGAGTTGGCCGGGCGCTACGCCGCCGCCGACCTGGTCGTGCTGCCGTCGCGACGGGAGACCTACGGCATGGTGCTCACCGAGGCGCTGGCCCGCGGTGTGCCGGTGCTCGCCTCCGACGTCGGGGGCGTCCGCGAGGCGGTCGGGGTCACGCCCGACGGCCGTGTGCCCGCCCTGCTGGTCCCTCCGGCCGACCCGGACGCGCTGGCCGCGTCGCTGCGGCGGTGGCTCACCGACCCGCGACTGCGGGCCGATCTCCGCTCCGCCGCACGCGCCCGCCGAGCGAGGTTGAGCGGTTGGGACGACACGGCGGCACGGGTCTCGGAGGCCCTGCCGAGATCCGCGCGCAGACACGTCGGAGCCCGTCGATGAGCGCGCGCCCGTGGATCCGGCCCGCGGTCGGCGCGCTGATCGCCGTCCTACTCCTGGTGCGCTTCGGAGCGGCCCCCGTCGTGCGGGGGCTGCAGGCAGCCGACCTCGGTCTCGTCGTCATCGCGGTCCTGCTCACCGCTGTCGCGACGGCGTGCTGCGCGTGGCGCTGGCGAGCAGTGGCGGGCGCGCTGGAGGCCCGGATCGACCTGCTGCCGGCGTACCTCTCCTGCTATGCCTCCCAGTTCCTCAACGCCACGTTGCCTGCGGGCGTGCTCGGCGACGTCCACCGTGCGGTCGAGCACGGCCGGCGTGCCACCAGCGCTGGCCGCGGAGCGCGCAGTGTCCTGTGGGAGCGCACCCTGGGCTTCGCCGTGCAGGTCGTCGTCACGGTCCTCGTCGTCGCCCTGGTCGTGCCCGCACTGCGGCCCATCGCCCTCATCGGCGGAGCACTCGCGCTGGTGGTGGGCTGCCTCGCGCTCGGCGTGGCGCGTCCGGTTCGGGCGGAGCTGGGGAAGATCTTGCGTCGCCCTGGGGCCGCTCTTGTCGTGGTGGCCACCTCCCTGGGCGTGACGGCCTGTCACGCCGCCGTGTTCGTCTTCGCGATGCGCGCCGCCGACGTGAGCCTGCCCGCCCCGCAGCTGGTCGCTCTCGCACTCGCGGTGCTGCTCGGGTCGGCCGTGCCGACCAGTGTCGCCGGATGGGGGCCGCGGGAGGGCGTGGCGGCCTGGGCGTTCGCGATGGTCGGGCTGCCGGCCTCGGTCGGCCTCGCCGTCTCGGTGGCGTACGGCGTCGTCGCGCTCCTCGCCACCCTGCCGGGCGCCCTGGCGCTGTTGATGGCGCGCACCGGAGCCGCACCATCCGCGGACGCCCCGGCGCGGCCCGAGGCGCTGAGCTCCGCGCGAACGGGGGCCCGCGTTGGCTGACCTGCCCTACATCGTGCTCAGTTGCTGCGTCTCGCTCGACGGCTGCCTCGACGACGCCTCCGAGCGGCGCCTGGTGCTCTCCAACGACCTCGACCTCGACCGCGTCGACGCCGTGCGGGCCGGCTGTGACGCGATCCTGGTGGGGGCAGGGACGGTCCGCAGCGACGACCCGCGGCTGCGGGTGCGGTCCGCTGGCCGCCGCGAGGAGCGACGACGCGGTGGCCTCCCCGAGGACCCGTGGAAGGTGACCGTCACCGCGCACGCCAAGCTCGACCCCGAGGCGAAGTTCTTCACCGCAGGGGATGGGCACAAGGTCGTCTACTGCACCTCGGCGGCCGCCGCCGAGATGCGGAGGACCGTGGGGGAGCGGGCGTGCGTCGTGGACGCAGGCCCGTGCCTCGAGATGCGAGCGGTTGCGGCGGATCTGGGACGCCGCGGCGTCCGGCGGCTGCTGGTGGAAGGCGGCGCCGGCGTCCTGCGACAGTTCCTCGACGACCACGTCGCCGACGAGCTGCAGCTCGCTGTGGCACCACTGATGGTGGGCGATCCGCAGGCACCGCGGCTGCTCGGGCCGCCGCACCACTTCACGTCCTCGGGGACCGGGGGCAGACCGGAGCGGGCCCGTCTGGCCGACGTGCGCCAGGTGGGCGACGTCGTCGTCCTCACGTATGCCCTCTCGGAGCGGTTCGACGGGGGAGTCGAGGACAGATGACCGTGCGTCGCGCGACGGTGAGGAACGAGGTCCGGCTGCCGGTCACGCTGCCCGACGGCCGGGTCGCCGCGGGGCGGCTCGTCAGCTTCGACGGTCTCGAGGACGGACGCGAGCACGTCGCGCTGCGGTTCGAGTCCATTACGGCGTCTGAGGACGCCGTACCGCTCGTCCGGCTGCACAGCGAGTGCCTCACCGGGGATGTGCTCGGCAGCAGGCGGTGCGACTGCGGCCCGCAGCTCGAGGACTCCCTCGACCTGCTCGCGACCGCCGGCGGCTCCCTGCTCTACCTGCGCCAGGAGGGCCGCGGCATCGGGCTCTACGCCAAGATCGACGCCTACCGGTTGCAGGACACCGGCCTCGACACGTTCGACGCCAACCTCGCACTCGGCTACCCGGAGGATGCCCGCGACTACACGGTGGCGGCCCAGATGCTGCGCGCTCTGGGGGTCGACGAGATCCGGCTGCTGACCAACAACCCCGACAAGGTCGCCCAGCTGACCCGCCTGGGCATCCGCGTCGCCGAGCGGGTGCCGATGACAGCCCATGTCACGCCATCCAACCGTGGCTACCTCGCTGCCAAGGCCCGTCGTTCCCACGAGTACTAGTACCAAGGTCCGATGGTGGCCCGCCCGTCCTCGACGGGAGGGTGGAGGTGTCAGCTCAACCCGCACCTCAAGGAGCCCCGATGATCATCAAGGCAGCACTCGCCGCCCTGGCGCTCGTGGTCGCGGGCGTGCCGGCGGCCTTCGGTCTGCTCGGCAACGCCTCGTTCACCCACCAGGTCCCCGTCGAGGACCCGACGACGCCGGCGGCTGCGCCATCGGCAAGCCTCACGCCGACCGACACACCCAGCCCCCGTCGTGTCCCGATGGCATCCCGCACCCCCGAGGTCGGCGACGACAACGGGGGGCTGCGCGACCGCGACGACCGGGTCGAGCCTGGTAACGACCACGGCGGTCGTGAAGCGGAGCCGGGTGACGACCATGGTGCCCATGAGGCCGAGCCGGGCGACGACCGCGGAGGTCGCGAACGCGAGCCGGGCGACGACCGTGGGCGCGATGGTGGCACGTCGGACCACTCCGGCCCCGGCCGCACCGGCGGCTCCGACGACGCCAGCCACTCCGACGACGCCAGCCACTCCGACGACTCCGGGCACTCCGGCGGCTCGGATGACTCCGGCCACTCGGGCGGCTCGGACGATTCGGGCCATGGAGGATCCGACGACGGACGATGATGGCGCCGTGACGACCGACGTGGGTGCCCCCTGGCTGCTGCTGTCGCGGCCGCGGGGCACCGCCGCACACGCGGACGGCGGGCCGGTGAGAGTCCTCCTCCCGGTGCTGGCCGCCGGCTTGGCGGTGCTCGTGGTGGTCGCCTTCGTCGGCACGTTCGCCGCCAGGAGGCTCGCCGAGCGTGAGGCGGTGAACGACGCGGCGAACACCACCGACCTCCTCGCCCGAGCGGTCGTCCAGCCGGCCCTCACCGACGGCATCGCGACCCGCGACCCCTCATCGCAGGCGGCGATCGCCGACGCGCTGCACCCGTACCTTCCGACCTCCGCCGTGATCCGTGTGAAGGTCTGGTCGCGTGACGGCGAGATCCTGTGGTCCGACGAGCCTCGGCTCATCGGCGACGTCTTCTCGCTCGGCCCGGAGGAGCAGGAGGTCATCGAGCACCCCGCGACCCGAGCCGACGTCAGCGATCTAGACGAGCCGGAGAACCGCTACGAGCGCGGCAACGGCAAGCTCCTGGAGGTCTACCGGCCGGTGTGGACCCCCGACGGGACGCCGTTGCTGTTCGAGACCTATGCCCGCTACGACACGGTCGTCGCTCGCTCCGGGCAGCTGTGGCGTGGCTTCGCCGGGGTGACCCTCAGCTGCCTCCTCCTCTTCGCCGTCCTGCTCACGCCGTTGCTGTGGCGACTGCTTCGCAGGCTTCGGCGAGCACAGGAGCAGCGAGAGGCGCTGCTCGAGCAGGCGGTCGACGCCTCCCAGGAGGAGCGCCGCCGCATCGCCGGCACTCTGCACGACGGCCCGGTCCAGGAGCTCGCAGCGACGTCGTACGCCGTCAGCGGCGCAGCCGCTCGCCTCTCGGCCGCCGGCGACACGACGACCGCCGCCGAGCTCGACCGAGCAGCCGCCACCCTGCGCAGCAGCATCGGCAGCCTGCGCTCGCTCCTCGTCGACCTGCATCCGCCCGGGCTGGAGTCAGCGGGGCTGCGGGCGGCGCTCGGCGACCTGGCCGCCGGGCTTCGGCCGCGTGGAATCGTCGTCGACGTCGCCGTCGACGACGATCTCGACCTGACGCCGGAGGAGCAGCGGCTCGTCTATCGGGTCGCGCGCGAGTGCCTGCACAACGTACGGCGCCATGCCGCCGCCTCCCGGGTCGGAGTCACCCTGCAGCGCACCTCCGACGGCGTCGTCCTCGAGATCGCCGACAACGGCGTCGGCTTCGACCCGGTCACGGTGATGGCCAACCCGCCGCAGGGCCACCTCGGCCTCCGGGTCCTCGCGGACGTCGCCTCCGATGCGGGCGCCGAGCTCGCCGTCGCCTCCTCGCCCGGGGTGGGCTGCGTGTGGCGGCTGAGGCTGCCATGAGCGCGACCCAGGAGAGAATCCGCGTCGTCCTCGTCGACGACCATCCGCTCGTGCGCACCGGCATCCGCGCCCTCGTCGAGACGACGGGCGACATCACCGTCGTCGCAGAGGCGGCCGACGGCCAGGCCGCCGTCGACGTCGTGGCGACCCTGCCCGAGCAGCCGGACGTGGTCCTGATGGACCTCTCGATGCCGGGAGTGGACGGGGTGACGGCGACCCGGCGCCTGGTGGACGGCGGGACGACCGCGTCGGTGGTCGTGCTCACCTCCTTCGCCGACCAGGTGCGCGTCGCCGAGGCGCTGGAGGCGGGCGCCGTCGGCTATCTGCTCAAGGACAGCGAGCCCGCGGCCCTCCTGTCGGGCATCCGGGCAGCGGCGGCCGGGCACGCCCCACTCGACCCGCGCGTGACCCGGGCCCTGCTGCCGGCGCGGTCCACGGTTGCCGCCGAGCCGCCGCCGGCCACTCTCAGCGGTCGTGAGCGCGAGGTGCTCGGCCTCGTCGCGCAAGGCCTGGCGAACAAGCAGATCGCGCTCCGGCTCGGCATCTCCGAGAGAACGGTCAAGGTCCACCTCGGCAACGTCTTCCGCCGCATCGGCGTCGCCGACCGGACGAGCGCCGCTCTCTGGGCTCGCGAGAACCTCTGACGGCCCACCCATGCGCCGGCGAGGGGCCGGCCGCTCAGTGCGGCTTCCGAGCGCGACACGCCGCCGGCCCCGGCGTGTCGGGCGAGTCTGACGCAGCGAGCGGCCAAGCTCGCCACACGGCGGCCCTGATCTCAACCCGGCGGGCGAGCGACGCCTTGCGTCAGGCGGCGTCGCGACGGGCGACGACGCGCGCGCCGATGACGTCGCGGTAGTGCTCGATGAGCCGCTCGTTCACGGTCTGCCACGAGCGGGGGAGAACGGCGTCGCGACCGGCGCGACCCATCCGGCGGCGCAGGCGGGGGTCGTCGTGCAACCGGCCGACGTACGCCGCGAGCTCGCCCCCGTCGCCCGGTGTGTAGAGGAAGCCGGTCACGCCGTCGTCGACGACGTCGATCGGACCGCCCGACGCAGGAGCGACGACCGGAACTCCGGAGGAGAGTGCCTCCTGCGCCGACTGGCAGAAGGTCTCGTGTCGGCCGGTGTGGACGAAGACGTCGAGGGAGGCGTAGGCGGCGCCGAGCTCGTCGCCGTGCAGGACGCCGAGGAAGTGCGCCCCCGGGAGGAGGCCTCGCAGCCGCTCCTCCTCCGGACCGCCCCCGACGACGACCAGTGCATAGCGGTCGTCGCGGGCCAGGTGGGCCAGCAGGCCGAGCTCCTTCTCGGGGGCGAGCCGTCCGACATACCCGACGATCGTCTGACCGTTCGGAGCCAGCCGCGAGCGCCAGCCGTAGTCGACCCGGTCCGGCCGGAACGCCGCCAGGTCGACGCCGCGGGGCCAGAGGGCGATGCGCTCGATGCCGAGGCGGTGGAGCTGGTCGAGGCTGGCCGTCGAGGGAGCGAGCGTGCGGTCGACGCGGTGGTGGATCTTGCGCGTGAGCGCCGCCGCGGCGATCGAGCAGCCGGTGCGGTGCAGCATCGGGTAGCGCTCGGCGAACCCCACGAGGTCGGTCTGGTAGATCGCCACGCTCGGGATCCCGAGCTCGTCGGCCACCTTGACGGCCTGGTGGCCGAGCATGGCCGGGCTCGCGACGTGCAACACGTCGGGTCCGAAGCGCTGCATGATCGCCCGGAGACGTCGCCGCGTCTCCAGGCCGACGCGGAAGTCGCGGTAGAACGGCAGGTTCGCGCCGCGCACCCGCAGCACGGGGAAGCCGGCATACTCCGCTGGTCCGGTCGGGGCGACGAGAGCGGCCTCATGCCCCTCGGAGGCGAGGTGATCGAGCACCCGGCGGACGGAGTTCGTGACGCCGTTGACCTGCGGCAGGAAGGACTCGGCCACCACGAGGACGCGCAGGCGCTCGGTGGATCGGCTCCCTGCTCCGAGCTCGATGACGTTCGTCATGACACCGACGGTGTCGGCCGGGCGTCAACGGGGCGTCATGGTCGGTTGACGTGTCGGTGAATGTCGTGTGAGCAACGTGTCCGGGCGCCCGCGGTGTCAGTGCGTCCGGCTCGCGACGATCGCGGCGGCCTCCTCCACGGTGTCCACGAGGGCAATGCGGTCTTGCATGAAGCGGTCTCGGGCCAACGCCTGCAGGAGCGGCCACAGGGGCAGCTCCTCGGTCCAGTAGCGCTCGTCGACGAGCACCATCGGCGCGACCATGGACGGCTCGGCGTAGTAGTTCTCGCACGCGTCCTGGAAGACCTCCTGCACCGTGCCGGCCGCGCCCGGCAGGAACACGATCCCACCCTCGCAGATCTGGACGAGGATGGCCTCGCGGGTGGCGTTGCGGAAGTACTTGGCGATCGCGTCGCAGAAGACGTTGGGCGGCTCGTGCCCGTAGAACCAGGTCGGGATGCCCAACGAGGTCGGCTCGCCGCGGCCGTCCCCCTCGGCACGCACGGCGAGCGCCACGTCGGCCCAGTCCTGGATCGAGGGTCTGAAGCTGGGCACGGCGGCAAGCCGGGCGACCGCCGCGTCCACCTCGGTCAGCTCTCGCCCTGCCAGCCAGGCGCCGAGGTTCGCAGCCTCCATCGCGCCGGGCCCACCGCCGGTTGCGACGACGTCGCGCTGGGCGAGCGCGTGGCCGAGTCGGGCCGCTCCGGCGTACGCCGCCTCCCCTCGGGCGATGTCGTGCCCTCCCATCACCCCGACGATGTGGCGCCCGGCGATCCAGGCGTCGAGCGCCTGGTCGATGGCGAAGTCGTGCATCGCCTGGATGCGGGCCGCCTGCCGGTTGTGCCACTGCCGCGACCAGGCATACGCGCGGGCATCGAGGGAGTCGGCGTAGGACGACGTGTCGTAGAGCTCCTCGGCGGTGTAGAGCCCCACTCGCTCGGGGTCGACCGGGGCGTGCTCCACCGGAGCGGCGAGCGGTGCGGGCCGGCGGCGGACATGTCGACGCGTCACGCGAGGTGACACTAGGCCTTGTGACGTTCAGCGTGACCCAGGGGTCACGCTGGACGTCACAACAGGCGTCCGATCAGCTCGCCGAAGAGTGCGTGCTCGTCGACGTCGAGCCCGCGGGCGACGAACCAGCGGCACAGGTTCGTGCAGTCGCGCAACAGGAAGTCCGCTCCCGCGGGGTTGGCGACGAGGTCGACCATCTGCGGCAGGTCGATGACCACGAGCCGCTCGCCGGCAGCGAGCACGTTGTAGGGCGACAGGTCTCCGTGCACCAGGCCGTGCTCGGCCAGGGAGAGCAGCACCTCGCGCATCTGGTCGAAGTACGACGCCAGCAGGTCCGCTTCGGGACGGGTCTGCGCGAGCCGTGGCGCCGTGGCCGGCCCGTCGGGACCGTCGAGGGTGATCCACTCCATGAGGATCTCGGTGCCGTCGATCTGGACCGGGTAGGGGACCGGCAGACCGAGCCCGTGGCAGCGCACGAGCGCCTCCCACTCGGCTCGCGCCCACTGGCCGGCGGCGACCGACCGGCCGTAGGCGGTCTTGCTGGCCATGGCCCTCATGTCCCGGGTGTTCCGGGTCCGGCGTCCCTCGGTGTAGGCGGTCGAGCGGTGGAAGCTGCGGTGCTCTTCGCCGCGGTAGCGCTTGGCGACCATGATGCAGGCCTCGCCGATCCCGCCCGGATCGGACGTAGACGCATCCGGAACCGCCCGCTCCAGCAGGTAGGCGTCGGCCTCCTTGCCGCTCTTGAGGATCCCGAGGTCGGTGTCGATGGCGGCCTGGGAGGTCACGACCCAGTCGGGCCTCGGCTGCGGGCCGCGGCAGAGCGGCTCGACGCTGAGCCAGGTCGACCAGCGCGTGCCGGTGCCGAGGTCGGTGTCGTCAGGGTCGAGCGCGACGAAGTCGAACGTGAAGCGAGGGTCAGGCTCGTGATCGAGCTCGGTGTTCACCGCATGGTTGAACGAGTGCTGGGAGGACAAGGTTGCTCCGGTGAGGGTGAGAGGGACGGCGGCTGGGCATGCCGACAACGACAGTCGTCACGGGTCCTCGCCTCCTCTCGGTCGTCACTGGTGCGGTGAACGGTCGCAGATGCCCACGCCCGCCCGCAACGGGTTTTGTTCGCGGGGTCGGGCCGCGGGCATCTGCGACCGTTCGCGGGTCAGGCCGCAGGCATCTGGGCCTGCTGGGCGTGTCAATGGCCCCCGAGCAGCGGCGCCATGGCACGGGCGGCGAGGCTGCGCCGGCCGGTGAGCCGCTCCTCCGCATCGGCGAGCGTCATGGCCCGCAGGCCTGCGTTGATGCCGAGCCAGCGCAGCGGCTCCGGCTCCCACCGCGGCGACTGGTGGCCGACCCACGGCAGCGACGTCAGCGGCGTGCTCTGCTCGAGGACCAGGTCGCGCAGCGTCCGACCCGCCAGGTTCGTGGTCGTCACGCCGTCGCCGACGTAGCCGCCGGCCCACGCCAACCCCGTGGCCGGGTCGAGCCCGACTGAGGCGCACCAGTCGCGCGGGATGCCGAGTGCGCCACCCCAGGCGTGCGTGACCTTGGTGCCGGCGAGGACGGGGAACAGCTCGAGCAGAGTGGCGTACAGGCTCGCGAAGACCCGCTGGTCGCGGTCGTAGGCGGGGGCGATGCGGGACCCGAAGTGATACGGCGCCCCGCGTCCGCCGAACACGAGGCGGTCGTCGGCGGTGCGCTGTCCGTAGACGATGAGGTTGCGGTGGTCGCTGAAGGTCTCGCGCCGGCGCAGGCCGATCGCCTCCCACACGGCCGCCGGCAGGGGAGCGGTCGCGATGACGAGCGAGTAGACGGGGACGACGGCGCGCTCGAAGCCGCGGATGCCCGGCGTGTAGCCCTCGGTGGCGCGCACCACGATGTCCGCGCTCACCGTGCCGAGGGGCGTCAGCACCCGGTGTGGCTCCATCGAGCTCACCGGCGTCTGCTCGTAGACCTTCACTTCTCGCGCCTCCACGGCGCGCGCCAGACCGCGCACCAGCTTGGCCGGATGGAGGGCGGCGCAGTCGGGGGTGTACGTCGCACCGAGCGTGCCCTCGACATTCAGGATCGATCGCGCTTCGGCCTCGTCCAGCAGCCGCACGTCGTCCTCGCCGCGACCCCATGACCGCGCCTCGTCCACCTCGGATCGTGCGCGCTCCAGCTGCGGCTGCGTGCGGGCGAGCACGATCGTGCCGCCCTTCGCGATGTTCGCGTCGATGCCCTCTGCCCCTGCGGCGCTGACGACCTCGTCGACACTGGCCCGCATCGCTTGGTGCTGGGCGAGCGCGCTCTCGCGTGAGCTCATGCGGGCGAGCGCGGGGATGGACGCGGGGAAGAGGGCCGACGCCCAGCCGCCGTTGCGCCCCGAGGCGCCGAAGCCCGCGGTCTCCTTCTCGATGACGACGACGCGGAGGTCGGGCCGTGCCGCCGCCAGGTAGTAGGCCGTCCACAGCCCGGTGAACCCCGCCCCGACGATGGCCACATCGGCCGTCAGATCGCCGGGCAGCGCTGCCCGTGGCTCCAACGGGTCGCCGGCCGTCGCGTGCCACAGGGACAGGTCGGCGTACGACCTCACCGCACGCCCCAGGAGTAGGTCTGCTTGCTCAGGCGCAGGTACATGAAGGTCTCGGTGGCGACGACACCCGGGATGGTGCGGATGCTGTCGGAGATGAGTGAGAGCAGGTGCTCATCGCTCTCGGCGACGACCTCCGCCAGGAGATCGAAGGACCCGGCCGTGATGACGACGTAGTCGACCTCGTCGAGCGCCGTGAGGGCGTCGGCGACGGGGTCGAGCGGCCCGGTGACCTTGAGGCCGACCATCGCCTGCCGGGCGAAGCCGAGCTCGAGGGGATCGGTGACCGCGACCACCTGCATCACGCCGGAGTCGACGAGGCGCTGCACGCGCTGGCGGACGGCCGCCTCTGACAGGCCGACGACCTTCCCGATGGCGGCGTAGGACCGGCGGCCGTCCTGCTGGAGCTGCTCGATGATCGCCTTGGAGACGTCGTCGAGCGTCACCGACGGCTTGGTGCGGGAGCGCGGCATGGGCGTCAGTGTCTCGGCTGGGTGGGCCGGCGTCAAAGAACCGACACGTGCTGCTGTGGATTTCGCCCGTAATAGGGGTGCTGGACGACGTAGTTCGTTGCAAACTTGTTTCGAGGCCACGGATTCCCTTGTCTCGCGGGGTGAGCTGTGTCACGATCTCGACACCCGGCGAAGCGTCCCGGGTGGAAGGAAGGTGCGCCGTGGCCGGATCTGGCCTGAGCCGCCGGGGACTGCTCCAGGGTGCCGGGTTCGCGGCGTTCGGGTTGGCGAGCCTGGCAGTGCTGCCGAAGTTCTCGACCCCCGACCGCCAGCAGGACCCGACGTCCTGCCGGGCGCGGGACTCCTCGGCGGTCGACAAGAGGCTCGTGATCTCGAACTGGCCGGAGTACATCGACGCGGACGCCGACGGCTACAAGTCGACGATGACCGTGTTCGGGGAGCAGACGGGCATCGACGTCAGCTACACGGCCGACGTCAACGACAACACCGAGTTCTTCGCCAAGGTCGTCAACCAGCTCGGCGCGTGCCAGCCGACCAAGCGCGACATGTTCATGCTCACCGACTGGATGGCGGCCCGCATGATCAACATGGGCTGGATCCAGAAGCTCGACAAGTCCAAGGTCCCCAACCTCGACAAGAACCTGATCTCCTCCCTCCGCGGTGTCGGCTGGGACCCGAAGCGGGAGTACTCCGCCCCCTGGCAGAGCGGCTTCACGGGCATCGCCTACAACAAGAAGCTGGTCAAGGAAGTCCGGACCATGGACGAGCTGCTCACGCGAGGCGACCTGAACGGCAAGGTCACGATGCTGACCGAGATGCGCGACACGATGGGCCTGATGCTGCTCTCCGACGGCAAGGATCCGGCCAAGTTCAGCGATGCCGACTGGAATGCCGCGATCGACAAGATCAGGGCCGCACGACGGCGCGGGCAGATCCGCGCGTTCACGGGCAACGAGTACGTCAACGACCTCTCGGCCGGGAACATCGCCGCGTGCGTCGCCTGGTCCGGCGACGTCGCGGCGGCGGGGGACGACAACCTCGTCTTCGTGCCGCCGGAGGAGGGCCTGATGATCTGGGCGGACAACATGCTCGTGCCCAACCTGGCCACCCACCAGGGGAACGCCGAGAAGTGGATCGACTACTACTACGAGCCGGAGGTCGCGGCGAAGCTCGCCGCCTACGTCTGGTACGTCACGCCGGTCCAGGGCGCTCAGCAGGCGATGGAGAAGGTCGGCCCCGACCTCGTGAAGGCCGGTCTCATCGACGACGTCAAGTCGATGGTCGAGAACCAGCTGATCTTCCCGACCGAGGACTACCTCAAGTCCACCCACAGCTTCATGGCCCTCGATGAGGTCAAGATCCGGCAGTACGAAGGAGATTTCGCCGATGTCACCAGTGGTTGATGCTGCCGCCAACGGCAACCGTGATCTGCGTCTGAGCGGGCTGCGCAAGGAGTATCCCAACGGCTTCGTGGCCGTGCACAACCTCGACCTGGTCATCCCGCAGGGCAGCTTCTTCGCCCTGCTCGGCCCCTCGGGCTGCGGCAAGACGACGACGCTTCGGATGGTCGCCGGCCTCGAGACGGTCACCCAGGGCTCGATCACGATCGGCGACCAGGCGATCACCCACGAGAAGCCCTACCGACGGCCGGTCAACACCGTCTTCCAGAACTACGCGCTCTTCCCGCACCTCACCATCGCGGAGAACGTCGCCTTCGGCCTCAAGCGCCGCGGCATCAAGGACGTCCGCGGGCCGGTGCACGAGATCCTCGAGCTCACGGAGCTGACCGCGCAGGCCGCGAAGAAGCCGACACAGCTCTCCGGTGGCCAGCAGCAGCGCGTCGCGCTGGCCCGAGCGCTCATCAACCGGCCGGAGGTGCTGCTGCTCGACGAGCCGCTCGGCGCCCTGGACCTGAAGCTGCGTCGGGCGATGCAGCTGGAGCTCAAGCGGATCCAGACCGAGGTCGGCCTCACCTTCGTGCACGTCACGCACGACCAGGAGGAGGCCATGACGATGGCCGACACCATCGCGGTCATGAACGGCGGCTACATCGAGCAGCTGGGCAGCCCGACCGAGCTCTACGAGAACCCCGGGACCACGTTCGTCGCCAACTTCCTCGGTCAGTCCAACCTCATCGGGGGCACCGTGGTCGGCGTGGACCACGACCACGTGAAGGTCGACATGGAGGGCACGGTCGTCTCCATCCCGATCGGCCGCGCCCACACGGCCAACACGGTCGGCACCAGGGGCTGGGTCGGCATCCGTCCGGAGAAGGTCCTCATCGCTCCCGAGGACGAGCCGATCGACGCGCCCGGCAACCACATGAAGGGCGGGGTGGTCCTCGACTCCAGCTTCATCGGCGTCTCGACGCAGTACGTCGTCAAGATGCCGTGGGGCTCGGAGCTGCTGGCCTTCGAGCAGAACACGGGCGCCCGCGGCGTCCTCGCCCCCGGCACCAAGGTCGACGTCTCCTGGCGCCCGGAGTTCGCGTTCCTCCTCGACGCCAGCCAGGACGTCGACGCGGGCATCGAGGAGGACTGATGGTCGCCGTCACCCCTGAGGCGGCGCCGAGTCCGGACACGGTCGCCGGGCCCGATCGGCCCCCCCGCAAGCTGACCGGCTACTGGCTGATCCTGCCGGCCGCCTTCTGGCTGGGCGTCTTCTTCATCGTCCCGTTCTACTCGCTGCTGGCGACCTCGCTCTTCGACCCCAGCGGGTCGGTGCTGACCGGCTACAAGGTCACCTATCACTGGGCCAACTTCCCCGCAGCGATCAAGGACTACTGGATCCCGCTGGTCCGCGCGCTGTGGTACGCCGCCTTGGCGACCTTCTTCTGCCTCGTGCTCGGCTACGTGCTCGCCTACGCCATCGCGTTCAAGGCGGGCCGGTGGAAGAACCTCATGCTCGTGCTCGTCGTGGCGCCGTTCTTCACGAGCTTCCTCATCCGCACGCTGTCGTGGAAGCTGATCCTGGGCGACAACGGCTGGGTCGTGAACACGCTGCAGACCTTCCACATCCTGGGGGCCAACGGCCGCCTCCTGGCCACGCCGGTCGCCGTGATCGCGGGCCTCACCTACAACTTCCTGCCGTTCATGGTGCTCCCGCTCTACGCGTCGCTGGAGAAGATCGACGGCCGGCTCATCGAGGCCGCGGGAGACCTCTACGCCTCGCCGATCCGCGCGTTCTTCAAGGTCACCTGGCCGCTCTCCTTGCCGGGCGTGGTGGGCGGCACGCTGCTGACGTTCATCCCGGCGGCCGGCGACTACATCAACGCCTCGCTGCTCGGCAGCCCGAACCAGCGCATGGTCGGCAACGTGATCCAGAACCTCTTCACCACGACCGGCGACTACGCAGCCGCGGGCGCACTCTCGGTGATCCTGATGCTGATCATCCTCGTGCTGGTGATCTTCTACATCCGCAAGGCCGGCACGGAGGAGCTGCTGTGAACGCCCTGTCCAGCCTCGGCCGGTGGGTCCGCCACCACCTGATCCTGATCCTGGGGATCGGTGTCCTGGTCTACATGTACATCCCGAACATGGTCGTCGCGCTCATGTCGTTCAACGACAGCAGCCACGCCCGCAACCTCTACGCGTTCCAGTCCTTCACGCTCAACAACTGGCTGCATCCCTGCGCGCCTGCGGGCATGTGCGACTCGGTCGCCAAGAGTCTTCAGATCGGCATTCTCGCGACCCTGATCTCGACGGTGATCGGCACCCTGGCAGCCTTCGCGCTCGTCCGGCACCGCTTCCACGGCCGTGGCTCGATGAACATGGTGCTGTTCCTGCCGATGGCGTCGCCTGAGATCGTGATGGGCTCCTCGCTGCTGGCGCTCTTCGTCGCGGTCGGGATGGGCGGCCACCTCGGCACGGGGACGATCCTCATCGCCCACATCATGTTCTGTCTGTCGTTCGTGGTCGTCACGGTGAAGTCCCGGCTCGCGGGACTGGACGGCAACCTCGAGCAGGCCGCGATGGACCTCTACGCGACGGAGTCCCAGACGTTCTGGAAGGTCACCTTCCCACTCGTCTTCCCCGGCATCCTCGGTGCGTCCCTGCTTGCGTTCAGCCTGTCCTTCGACGACTTCATCATCACCAACCTCAACGCGGGCCAGACGGTCACCTTCCCGATGTTCGTCTGGGGCGCGGCACAACGGGGCGTGCCGATGCAGGTCAACGTGGTCGGCACGGTCATGTTCCTGATCGCCATCGCCGTCGTGGTGACCGGTGAGGTGCTCTCGCGGCGCCGCAACCGGACCCTCGCGCACTGACGGGGCGCCCTGATGCATCCCGCGCTGGCCGACGCCGAGCCGACGGCGTACTGGCTCGACGACCCGTCGCGCCCCGTCGCCCTTGCCCCACTCCTCGCCTCGGCCTCGGCGGACCTGGTTGTCGTCGGCGGCGGTTACACCGGGCTCTGGACCGCCCTGCTCGCACGCGAGCGCTTCCCGGCGCGATCCGTCATGGTGCTCGAGGCCGGTCGTTGCGGCGACCAGGCCAGCGGGCGCAACGGCGGCTTCGCGTCGGCGAGCCTGACACACGGTTTCTGGAACGGACTGTCGCGCTGGCCCGACGAGCTCGACACGCTCGAGAAGCTCGGCGCCGAGAACCTCGCCGAGATCGGCACGACCATCGAGCGTCTCGGCATCGACTGCGACTGGCGTCTCGTCGGGGAGCTGTCGGTCGCGACGCGACCGCACCAGGCGGACGAGCTCGCCGAGCTGTCCTCGGAGATGACGGCGCGGGGCGTCGAGCACACCCTGCTCGACCAGACGGGCGTGCGTGCGTTGCTCGACTCGCCGACGTACGTCGCCGGCCTGCTCGAGCCCCATGGCACCGCGCTCGTCGAGCCGGCCAGGCTGGCCTGGGGCCTCCGACAGGCGTGCCTCGATGCTGGCGTCGTCATCCACGAGGGCACGAGGGTCACCTCGCTGGAGCGCGACGGCGCCGGGCTGCGCCTCGCCACGAACGGCGGCGGCGCGTTGGCCGGCGAGGTTCGCGCTCGGCAGGTCGCCCTCGCGACGAACGCGTTTCCCCCGCTGCTGCGGCGGCTCTCGCTGATGACAGTGCCGGTCTACGACTACGTCCTGATGACCGAACCGCTGTCGGCCGAGCAGATGGCCGCCATCGGATGGTCGGGGCGCCAAGGGGTCGGGGACTCGGCGAACCAGTTCCACTACTACCGGCTCACGCGCGACGACCGCATCCTGTGGGGCGGCTACGACGCCGTCTACCACTACGGCTCCCGCATCTCCCGTGACCTGGAGACCGCCGGCCCGACGCACGAGCGGCTGGCCGGCCACTTCTTCGACACGTTCCCGCAGCTGGAGGGACTCCGCTTCACCCACCGGTGGGCTGGCGTCATCGACACCTGCACCCGCTTCTCGGCGTTCTTCGGGACGGCGGTGGGTGGAGACGTCGCGTACGCCCTCGGCTACACCGGCCTCGGCGTCGCTGCCACCCGCTTCGGCGCGAACGTGATGCTCGACCTGCTCGGCGGCGAGGACACCGACCGGACGCGCCTGGAGATGGTCCGGTCCAAGCCGCTGCCCTTCCCGCCCGAGCCTCTGCGCTGGACCGGCATCCAGCTCACCACCCGCTCGCTCGCGAAGGCCGACGCCGACGGCGGCCGCCGCAACCTCTGGCTGCGCACCCTCGACCGGGCCGGCCTGGGCTTCGACAGCTGAGCCGCCGAGCGGTCGCAGATGCCCACCCGTGTGCCGCCGAGCGGGCGCAGATGCCCACCTCCAGCGCGCAACCACTGGCGCCGGTTCGTGTCACGCTCGATCTGCTCGTCGGTGGAGTGGAACTCCTCGCCGTCGTACTCCACGGCGAACAGCCACTCCTCGACACCCATGTCGAGGCGCGCGACCTCGACTCCGTCCTCGGTGATCGAGATCTGGAGCTGCGGCCGGGGCAGGCCGGCGTCGTACCAGCGAAGACGGGTCGCGGCCTCCCCGAAGGACTCACAGCCGAGCTGGCGAGTGGTGCGAAGACCTTGAGGCCGACGACGCCGCGCTCGCCCTTGAAGCGCGGGATCTCCGCAAGGAGCTCATCGTGGGTGAACGCCCCGGTTGCCAGAAGGTTGTCCATGCTCCACAGCCGCATGTCACGAGAGCCCTCCAGGCGGCCGAGGTCGAGCGCGGTCCGGAGCTCCGCCGTCACGCGGAGCCCGTTGACGACGCGTAGGTCGCGGTCGAGGACCGCGCGTTCGCTGCTGTTCGTCAGCTTGCCCCGCAGTGCGCGACCGCCACTCGGCCGGAAGCAGCTGATAGGCGGCACGGCCAGGTGCTCGTTGGGGCCGAGTGCTCGGGCGCCCGTGTAGATCCACGCCGCGGTCCGATCGGAGATGAAGGCGTCCTCCGGGAGAACGAGCGCCAGTGCCGTGCAGCGCAGCTCGATCGAGTCGGGCACCTCGCTCGCGACGTACACCCCCTCGACCATCCGACGGAGGACTCCGTCCGCCACGAGCCGCGCCAGCCGGTTGCTGGAGACACCGGCCTCCCTGGCCATCCGGCGGGTGAACGGCTCGGACGAGGGCAGGTCGAGTCCGAGATCGACGAAGGATGGCAGCGACAAGGTCACCGTGCGAGTTCAGTCGCATTGCCGGCTTCGCGCCCGCACGCGGCCTGGCCGATGTGGAGACTTTGCGAGCGGCGACGCCCTGTGGACACACAGCGGCCCGGGTGGACGGACGGTCATCTGCGTCCGTTCACCCGGGCCGGTGCGGTCATCTGCGCCCGCTCGGCGTGCGTGTCAGAGCAGGGTGTAGGCCTTGTCGAGGACGACGCGGAGGATGTGCTCGATCTCGTCGAACTCGGGCTGCCCGATGATGAGCGGCGGCGAGAGCTGGATGACCGGGTCGCCGCGGTCGTCGGCGCGGCAGTAGAGGCCCTCCTCGTAGAGCGCCTTGGAGACGTAGCCGTAGAGGATTCGCTCGCACTCGTCCTCGGTGAAGGACTCCTTGGTCGCGCGGTCCTTGACCAGCTCGATGCCGTAGAAGTAGCCGGACCCGCGGACGTCGCCGACGATCGGCAGGTCCTTGAGCTTCTCCAGCGTCGCCTTGAACGCCGCCTCGTTGCTCGAGACGTTCTCGAGGAGCTTCTCCTCCTCGAAGATCTCGAGGTTCTTCAGCGCGACCGCGGTCGAGACCGGGTGGCCGCCGAAGGTGTAGCCGTGGGCGAACATCTGGCCACCGGCGAGGAAGGGCTCCATGAGCCGATCCGAGGCGATCATCGCGCCGAGCGGCGCATAGCCGGAGGTCAGACCCTTCGCGGAGGTGACGATGTCGGGCTCGTAGTCGAACTTCTGGCCACCGAACCACGTGCCGAGCCGGCCGTAGGCGCAGATGACCTCGTCGGAGACGAGCAGGACGTCGTACTCGTCGCAGATCTCGCGCACGCGCTGCCAGTATCCGGGCGGCGGCGGGAAGCAGCCGCCGGCGTTCTGCACCGGCTCGAGGAAGACGGCGGCGACGGTGTCGGGGCCCTCGTTCTCGATCGCGACCGCGATCTGCTCGGCGGCCCAGCGGCCGAAGGCCTCGGGGTCGGAGCCGTCGAGGAGGCCCCCGGTGATCGAGTCGGCGCGGTAGACGTTGGTGTTCGGCACCCGGAAGGTCGAGGGCACCAGCGGTTCGAACTGCTGCTTGAGGCCCGGCAGACCGGTGATGGAGAGTGCGCCGTGGGTGGTGCCGTGATAGGCGATCGCGCGGCTGATCACCTTGTGCTTGAGCGGCTTGCCGACGAGCTTGAAGTAGTTCTTCGCGAGCTTCCAGGCGGTCTCGACGGCCTCGCCGCCCCCGGAGGTGAAGAAGACGCGGTTGAGGTTGCCGGGCGCGAGGTTGGCGAGCTTCTCGGCCAGCTCGATGGCCGCCGGGTGGGCGTAGGACCACAACGGGTGGAAGGCCAGCTGGGAGGCCTGCTTCGCCGCCGCCTCCGCCAGCTCGGTGCGGCCGTGGCCCACCTGGTTGACGAACAGGCCGGCGAGGCCGTCGAGGTACTTCTTGCCCTGGGCGTCGTAGATGTAGGCGCCCTCACCCTTCACGATGATGGGCACGTCCGCGTTCTCATACGACGAGTGGCGGGTGAAGTGCATCCAGAGGTGATCCTTGGCGGCCTGCTGCAGATGGGGCAGGTCAGCGGTGTAGTCCCGGTCCATGCCTCCATGGTTCCTGGCCGAACGGCAGGATGCAAGCGATTCCGTGGGTCAATTCCGCTCGGAGCGACGAAATCCGTTGCCGGATGGCACTCCGAGCCTACCGATTCAGTTGCAACGCCGCTACGCTCCTGCGCCATGGCTGATCTGACCTTCCGCAACGTCATCGACGGCGAGCTCGTGGACGCGCGCTCGGGAGAGACCTACGACGTCCTCGATCCCGCCTCCGGCGAGGTCTACGCGCATGCCCCTGTCTCGGGAGCGGAGGACGTCGATCAGGCGTACGCCGTCGCCGCGACCGCGTTCGAGACGTGGGGCGAGACCACGCCGCGACAGCGGTCTGAGGCGCTCCTGCGGATCGCGGACGCGCTGGAGCGGCGTGCCGAGGAGTTCGCCGCCGTCGAGGTGAAGGACACCGGCAAGCCCTACGCGCTGACGCTGTCCGAGGAGCTGCCGCCGACCATCGACCACCTGCGCTTCTTCGCCGGGGCGGCGCGGGTGCTGGAGGGCAGCAGCGCAGGGGAGTACCTGACCGACCACACCAGCTGGATCCGCCGTGAGCCGATCGGCGTGGTGGGACAGGTGACACCCTGGAACTACCCGCTCAACATGATGGCCTGGAAGATCGCCCCCGCCCTGGCGGCCGGCAACACCGTGGTGCTGAAGCCGAGCGACACCACCCCGGCGAGCAGCGTCCTCCTGGCCGAGCTGGCACAGGAGTTCCTGCCGCCGGGCGTCCTCAACGTCGTGACCGGCGACCGTGACACGGGCCGGGTGCTGATCGCCCATCCGACGCCGCAGATGGTGGCCATCACCGGCTCGGAGCGGGCTGGCATCGAGGTGGCCACGGCGGCTGCGGCCGACGTGAAGCGGGTCCACCTCGAGCTCGGCGGCAAGGCGCCGGTGCTCGTCTTCGACGACGCCGACATCGCGGCTGCGGTGGAGGGGATCGCAGCGGCGGGCTACTTCAACGCCGGCCAGGACTGCACCGCGGCCACACGGGTGCTCGTCCAGGACGGCGTCCACGACGAGTTCGTCGCCGCGCTCGCGGAGGCGGCTCGCGCGACCCGCACCGGCCTGCCGTACGACGACGGCGTCGCCTTCGGGGCGCTCAACAACCCCGCACAGCTCGCCCGCGTCGCCGGTCTGGTGGACCGGCTGCCCGACCACGCCTCTGTCGCTGCCGGCGGGGCCCCGGCCGATGTCGTGGGTGGCGAGAACGGCTGGTTCTACCAGCCGACCGTGCTCGCCGGGCTGCGCCAGGACGACGAGCAGGTGCAGGACGAGATCTTCGGCCCCGTCATCACCGTCCAGCGGTTCCGCGACGAGGCCGAGGCGCTGCGCGACGCCAACGGTGTGCGCTACGCGCTCGGCTCGAGCGTGTGGACGAAGGACCACGCGAGAGCACTCCGGGTGAGCAAGCGACTCGACTTCGGGGTCGTCTGGATCAACACCCACATCCCGTTCGTCTCCGAGATGCCGCACGGTGGCTTCAAGCACTCCGGCTACGGCAAGGACCTCTCACGCTACGGCTTCGACGACTACACGCGGATCAAGCACGTGATGAGCTACCTGGGGGAGTAGCCACCGCGACCCGCTGGCCGACGTCCTGCTGCCGGGCCCGGGAGCGCTCGACCTCGCCACCGAGCAGATCGCGGGCCCGGTCCAGCAGTCCGACGACGTCGTCACGCCGGCGATCGGTGTGGTCGTTCCAGTACACGAGGTCGATCATGTGCCCCGCACGCTCCAAGGCCGGAGGGCACCAGCGGATGTAGTCGTCGCGGGTGCGGAACAGCGCATGCCATGTGACGTCGAGCGTCCGCTGCACGAGCTGGCTGCGGGCCTGGGACGGCCCACCACCTGCGTGGACGATGGCGCCCACGAGGCACGCTCCCGTCACCTCGTGAGAGGCCAGGCGTCGGGCTGCTCGCGGCGTGCACGCGGTCACCGCCACGTGCTCGCCGGACGGTCCGACGTAGGTGAACCAGCCGTGCTGCATCCAGCCCTGCTCGACCAGCCGGCGAGCTTCGGCGAGCACCCCGTCCATCGCGAAGAGCTCGGCCAGGGTGGCGCTGACCCGGTCCTGGGCACGAAGCGCGCGTCGCAGGCGCCACCGCGCGCGCCATGTCTGCCCTGGGTCCTGCATGACCTGGAGTTCGTCCAGTGACGCCATGACGGCTCTCCTTCGCGCCGAGCCAGCGGATGCGCCGGGCGGAGATCCATCCGGCCGGAACGCCCAATCTACGCTCGGATGACGGGTCGGTCGAGGGCTCTCGGCGACGCGCGCGGAAGGAATGTCGGGGCATGAGGTTTTACTTTCGCTTCGCGTGGGCAGAACGACGGAACACCCCTTCTGCGCCCGACGAAAGGCCCCTCGATGTTTCGGATCGTCCCTCTCCTTGTCGGGCTCGTCACCGCTGCCGGTGCGACCGTCGGGATCGCGCCGGCGGCGCACGCGTCGACGTGGTACGTCGACACCGGGAAGCCGTGCAACTACCACCGGTACAAGACCCATGACACCGTCGCCATCGCGTCGCGGGGTCCGGTGCTGACCCACGTGCAGACGTTCGGGATGCCGCCGAGCGCCAGCCACACCGTGACGAAGACCGTCCAGCACGCCACAACGCTGTCGGCCACCGTCGGTTACAACGCCAAGATCTCGATCAGCAGCAGCGGCGCCGCCCGGATCCTCGGCAAGGCGTCGGCCCAGGTCGGGTTCTCGCTGAAGGCCAGCGGCTCGCACACCACACGGACCTCGACGAGGGTCACCGACACGATCAGCAACCGCACGCGGAAGAACGCGAACTTCGTCTTCTACGCGGGCTACACCCGGGTCAAGGGCAGCTTCCGTCACTACTTCTGCGAGCAGACACACCCCTACAGCTCCTGGACCGTCCGCTACTCGCCCGGCAAGTGGCACTCCTACGGCGTGTACGGCGACGGGGCGGTGCGCTGCGGCGCCGGCGGCACGCTGAACTCGTTGCAGAGGCTCGCGCTGCGGGTCGGCTGCCGCTAGGCCGGAGGCCGGGCGTCCGCCGGGCTCGAGCCATGGACGCGCGGCCGACCCGGGCGGCATCATCGGCCTCGTGAGCGCCTCGCCACGGCGCCCGGTCAGGAGCATGAGGATGCCGTCAGCACAGCGAAGCGTCGTCATCAACCGCCCGGTCGAGGAGGTCTTCGCCTTCTTCACCGACCCCTCGAACGAGCTCGCCTGGCGCAGCCATGTCAAGGAGATCGCCCCGCAGGGCCCGATCGCCGTCGGCAGCAGGGTCCACCAGGTCATCAGGGGCCCGGGGGGCCGCGGGATCCCAGCCGACATCGAGATCACGGGCTACGACCCGTCGTCGCGCTACGCCTTCGCCGTGGTCGAGGGTCCCGTTCGCCCGACGGGCGAGTTCCGCTTCACCGACGAGGGCGGCCAGACGCGGGTGACCTTCTCGCTCGCCGCGGAGCTGACCGGCCTGAAGAAGATGATGATGTCGCGCCCGGTGCAGCGCTCCATGGACAGCGAGATGGCGGCCCTCGACCGCGCGAAGGCGGTCATCGAAGGCTCGTGACCCCGCCCGTCGCCGCCCGGTCAGTGGAGGACGAGGGCGAGCGGCAGTCCAGCACAGGGCAGCGTCTCACCGCCATCGGTGACCCGGTCGCCGGGCCCGATGTGTGGGTCGGCGGAGACGACGGCTCGGCCGTGCTCGTTGACGAGTGTGGCCCCGGCAGCTCGCAGCCCGGCCAGCAGCATGTCCTCGAGGGTCTCGACGAGGGTGTCGGCGCCGACCACGCCGACCATCTGGCCGCGGACCATCACCGGCGCCGTCGCGGTGACGGTGTACTCGTCGGTGCAGACGAAGTCGACGTAGGGCCCGGTCAGGTGCGGCTGGCCGGTGAGCTGCGGGTTCGCGAACCACGGGCGGCGGGTGTAGTCGAACGTGTCCGTGGCGTTGAGGGTCGGCGTCGCCAGGAGGCGACGGTCGTCGCCCTGCCACCAGGCCAGGTACAGCGGCTTGTCCGACAGCGCGTCGCGCGCGGCGACGAACCCGGCGCCCACCAGGTGGTGCGGGCCGTCGAGGAAGGCGATGACACGCCCGGCGATCGCCGAGGTGGCCACGTCGGCGGGGACCGGCCCGTCGGCGAACACCTCGCTGAGCGTTGTCTGCCAGTCGGCCAGCTCGTCGTAGACCCGGTGGAAATGCCGCCCCACGTCGCGCAGGCACCGCGCAGCACTTGTGCGGGCTGCACTGCTGGCGCTCGCAGGCCCGGGAGCCGGGCTGGTCGGTCCGGCCAGTGTCACGTTCATCATCATCGCACCCCCGCGTGAAGCTCTGCCAGGATCTCGAGCGCGTCGCTCACCTGCGTCCGTGCAAGGACACGAGCGGTCTCGGCGTCCCCGTCGGCCAGCGCGTCGGCAAGGGAGGCCAGCCGGGCGGCGGTGGCCCTGCGGTGGCCGTCATCGGCGAGCGGGAGCCGCAGCAGGGCGCCGAAGTCGGCCTCCAGCCGGACCATCTCCCGGGTCAGCCGCGCAGACTGGGTCAGGGCGGCGACCGCGAGGTAGAACTCGGTCTCCGCCCGGCGCCATGCCCCGATGTCGCAGCTGGCGGAGGCCTCGGTGGGGACCAACCCGCGCACGAAGTCGACCTCGGCGGGGTCGACGCGAGCGGCCGCCAGCTCGGCGCAGCCCGTGACCACGACCGTGTAGAAGCTGCCCCGGTCGCGCAGCTCGAGCCGGGACATGCCGGCCAGCCGGCTGTCGAGGGGCGCGTCGCCGGCCGGTGCGGTCACGAAGCTGCCGCCCTTGCGGCCGCGAACGGTGGTCACGAGCCCGTGTCGCCGCAAGGCGACCAACGCCTCGCGGGCCGTGACGAGCGCGACGCCGAAGAGCTGGGCGAGCTCAGCCTCGGTGGGGAGTCGCTCACCGTCAGCCAGCACGCCCGACCTGATGGCCTCGGCCAGGCGGCGCTCCACCAGGAGTGCGCGGCCCTCGTCACCGATCGGCGAGAAGATCGCCGCTCGCGCTGGGCTGGAGTCCCTCCCGGGGTCGACCATCCTCCACCTCGCTCTGGCGCGATTAAGATCTGGAACCATATGATTCAGCCCCGAGACTAGCGGAGCGGAACGGATGAGTGACACAGCGATCAACACGGCGATCACGACCGCGATCAGGCTCCGCGGGCTGAGCAAGCACTACGGCGAGGTGAGGGCCGTCGACGACCTCGACCTCCAGGTCGCGGAGGGTGAGTTCTTCTCGATGCTCGGGCCATCCGGCTCGGGCAAGACCACGGTCCTGCGGCTCATCGCCGGCTTCGAGCAGCCGACGAGCGGTCGCATCGAGCTCGCCGGCGCCGACGTGACCGGGCTGCCGGCGTACTCTCGCGACGTCAACACCGTCTTCCAGGACTACGCGCTCTTCCCCCACCTCAGCGTGCGGCAGAACGTCGAGTACGGACTTCGCGTGAAGAAGGTGCCCACGAGGGAGCGTCGTGAGCGGGCGGAGCAGGCGCTCGCGACCGTCCGCCTCGACGCGTACGCCGACCGGCGACCGCATCAGCTCTCCGGTGGCCAGCGGCAACGTGTCGCGCTGGCGCGGGCGCTGGTGAACCGTCCGCAGGTCCTGCTGCTCGACGAGCCGCTCGGCGCGCTCGACCTCAAGCTGCGCCGCGAGATGCAGCTCGAGCTCAAGGAGATCCAGCGGGAGGTCGGCATCACGTTTGTCTTCGTCACCCACGACCAGGAGGAGGCGCTGACGATGAGTGACCGGATCGCCGTGTTCCGCGACGGTCGGATCGAGCAGGTCGCCTCGCCGGTGGAGCTCTACGAGCAGCCGGCCAGCCCGTTCGTCGCGGGCTTCGTCGGCACCTCCAACCTGCTCGACGCCGTCATCGTCGGCCGGCCTGGCACGTGGGCGATCCGCCCCGAGCGGCTGATGCTGGGCACCCCTGTGCCCGGTGCGCACTCCGCCGACGGCGAGATCACCGAGGTGGTCTACCTCGGCTCTGCGACCCACACGATCGTGCAGCTGGACGCCGGCCCCACCGTGACCGTCTCCCGCCCGAACGCCGGCACCGCACGCCTCGACGAGCGCGGCGCACGGACCACCGTCAGCTGGCATGCCGACGACCTTGTTTCCCTCGGGTCCGCTCCGACCCGTCCCACCGAGGAGGAATGATGAAGAGAACAGTGGCACTCAGGGTGCTCGCCGCGGCTGCGGCCGGCACCTTCGCCCTGTCGGCCTGTGGTTCGTCCGACTCGTCCGGCGGATCCACCGCCGGGTTCAAGGCCCCGGACGTCCCGATGGTGAAGTCGCTCGGGACGAAGGAGGGAGCCGTCAACATCCTGGCGTGGCCGGGATATGCCGAAGACGGCAGCAACGACCCGGCGTACGACTGGGTGACGCCGTTCGAGAAGGACACCGGCTGCAAGGCGACGGTGAAGTACTTCGGCAGCTCGGACGAGGCGCTGAACCTGATGAAGAGCGGCGACTACGACGTCGTGTCGGCGTCGGGCGACGCCACGCTGCGCCTCATCGCCGGCGGGTACGTCCAGCCGGTCAACACGGATCTGCTCAAGAACTTCGCCGACATCCGGTCGTTCCTCAAGAACACGCCCTACAACTCGGTCGACGGGCAGATGTACGGCATGCCGCAAGGCTGGGGCGCCAACCTGCTCACCTACAACCCGCAGGTCGTCAAGCCGGCCCCGACGAGCTGGGCCGACATGTTCAGCGCCTCGTCCCCTTACAAGGGCAAGATCTCGGCCTACGACTCGCCGATCTACATCGCCGACGCCGCCCTGGTCCTGATGCAGACCCAACCCGATCTCAAGATCACCAACCCCTACGCACTCGATCAGAAGCAGTTCGACGCTGCCGTGAGCCTGCTGAAGAAGCAGCGTCAGGTCGTGGGCGAGTACTGGTCCGACTACGCCGCGCAGCAGCAGTCGTTCGAGAAGGGCGACGACGTGCTCGGCACCTCCTGGCAGGTCATCGTCAACGGGGTCGAGGCCGCCAAGAAGCCGATCCAGGGCGTGGTCCCGAGCGGTGGATCGACCGGATGGTCGGACACGTGGATGATCAACTCGAAGACCAAGCACGTGAACTGCGCCTACGCGTGGCTCGACTACATCGGTGGCCCGCAGGGCAACGCCGCGTCGGCGTACTACTTCGGCGAGGCGCCGGCGAACGCGAAGGCGTGCGACACCATCGCGACCGTCGACAAGGACCCGACGTTCTGCGACACCTTCCACGCGGCCGACGAGGCCTACGCCAAGCAGATCTACTACTGGACCACGCCGATCTCGCAGTGCCTGGACGGTCGCACCGACGTCAAGTGCGTGCCGTACTCCGAGTGGTCCAAGGCCTGGACCGAGATCAAGGGCTGAGGAGGACGAGTCCGAACTGATGAGAGCCTCTCGGAGGAGCAGAGTGCAGTCAGGGCCCCGAGCCGGATGGTCGACGGGGCTCCTGCTCGCGCCGCCCATGCTCTGGCTGGGCGTCGCCTATCTCGGGGCCCTGGCCGCGCTGCTTGTGACGGCGTTCTTCTCAGTCGGGGAGTTCACCTCCGAGGTCGTCAAAGTCTTCACCCTCGACAACTTCACGACCCTGCTTCACGACCCGATCTATCGGACCGTCGCGTTCCGCACGATCAGCATCGCCGTCGTCGTCACCCTGGTCGACGCGGTGCTTGCACTGCCGATCGCCTTCTTCATGGCCAAGATCGCCAGTCCGCGCTGGCAGCGGGTGCTGGTCATCGCCGTGCTGACCCCGCTGTGGGCGTCCTACCTCGTCAAGGCCTACGCCTGGCGGGCGATGCTGTCGGCCAGCGGGCCGCTCGCGTCCATGGGCCTGCACATCGGCTACGGGCTGCCCGGTCTGGTCATCACCCTCGCCTACCTGTGGCTGCCCTACATGATCCTGCCCGTGTACGCCGGCATGCAGCGGATGCCTGGCTCCCTGCTCGAGGCCTCGGCCGACCTCGGCGCATCGGCGGGCACGACGTTCCGCCGGGTCGTGATCCCCTCGATCTTCCCCTCGCTGGTGGCCGGGTCGATCTTCACCTTCTCGCTGACCATGGGGGACTACATCGCCGTCAGGATCGTCGGGGGACCGACCCAGATGATCGGGAACGTGATCTACCAGAGCGTCGGCACCGCGAACGACCTCCCGTTCGCCGCGGCCTACGCCTTCGTCCCGATCATCGTCATGCTCGTCTACCTGTGGGCCGTGCGGCGCACCGGTGCCCTGGAGAACCTGTGAACTCCCCACCGATTCGCTCGCTGCGCTCCCGACTCGACGGGGGCCCCGCATGAGCACCCGACTCAAGGCGTTCTATGCGGTCGCGACCGCGATCGTGCTTCTGTTGATCTACCTGCCGCTGGCCCTGGTGGTGCTCAACTCCTTCAACACCTCGAAGAGCTTCGCGTGGCCGCCGCCCGGCTACACCACCGAGTGGTGGAGCCACGCGTGGCACTCGTCGGGGGCTCGTCATGCGCTGCTGGTGAGTGTGCAGGTCGGGCTGCTCGCCACGGCTGTCTCGCTCGTCCTCGGCACGATGGCGGCCCTGGCCCTCACCCGCAGTCGCTTCTTCGGCCGCAACGTCGTCTCGCTCTTCATCATCCTGCCGATCGCGCTGCCCGGCATCGTCACCGGCATCGCGCTCAACAACATGTTCCGCACGGTGTTCGGGATCGAGCTCGGGCTGTTCACCGTCGTCGTCGCCCACGCGACCTTCTGCATCGTCACCGTCTTCAACAACGTGCAGGCGCGCCTCAGGCGGCTGCAGGGCTCGCTGCAGGAGGCCTCCGCCGACCTCGGTGCACGGCCGCTCACCACGTTCCGACTGGTGACGTTCCCCCTGCTGCGCTCGGCGCTGCTCGCCGGTGGCCTCCTCGCCTTCGCGCTCTCCTTCGACGAGATCGTCGTGACCACGTTCACCGTCAGCGCGACGCAGCAGACCCTGCCGATCTGGATCTTCGCGAACCTCTTCCGGCCCAACCAGGCGCCAGTCGTCAACGTGGTCGCGGCGGCCCTGATCGTGGCGTCGGTCGTGCCGATCTGGTTCGCCCAGCGTCTGTCGGAGGGCGACCCGCAGACGCACTGAGGCGCCGCTCAGGCGGTGGCCACGAACGCCTCCGCGACGACGTCGAACGCCTCGCTCAGCAGCTCGTCGCTGATCGACAGCGGCGGCAGGAAGCGGAAGACGTTGCCCCAGGTGCCGCAGGTCAGCACCACGACCCCCTGGGAGTGGCAGTATGCCGCGACGCGCCCGGTCCGCTCGGCGTCCGGCTCGAGCGTCCCCGGTCGCGTGAGCTCGATCGCCATCATGGCGCCGCGGCCGCGGACCTCCGCGATGACCGGGTGCGCGTCCTTCAGGGCGTCGAGCCGTGTCTGCATGAGGGCGCCGATCGCGCGGGCGCGGCCCGCCAGGTCATGGGTCTCCATCTCCTCCATCGCGCCCAGCGCGGCGGCGCACGCGACCGGGTTGCCGCCGTACGTGCCACCCAGGCCGCTGACGTGGACCGCGTCCATGACCTCGGCGCGGCCCGTGACCCCGGCGAGCGGGAGCCCGCCGGCGATGCCCTTGGCGGTGGTGATGAGGTCAGGGACGACGCCTTCGTGCTCGGAGGCGAACCAGTCGCCGGTGCGGCAGAAGCCGGCCTGGATCTCGTCGGAGACGAACAGCACGCCGTTGCTCCGGCACCACTCGGCGAGCGCAGGAAGGAACCCGGGGGCCGGCACCACGAAGCCGCCCTCGCCCTGGATCGGCTCGATCACGACGCAGGCGAGGTTGGCGGCTCCGACCTGCTTCTCGATGAGATCGATCGCGCGGGCGGCAGCCTCCGCGCCGGAGAGCCCGTCGCGCAGCGGGTAGGACATGGGGGCGCGGTAGACCTCGCCGGCGAACGGACCGAAGCCGTTCTTGTAGGGCATGTTCTTCGCCGTCATCGCCATCGTCAGGTTGGTCCGGCCGTGGTAGGCGTGGTCGAAGACGACCACCGCGTCCTTGCCCGTCGCCACACGGGCGATCTTCACGGCGTTCTCGACGGCCTCCGCTCCGGAGTTGAACAGCGCGCTCTTCTTCGCGTGGTCGCCGGGGGTGAGCTCGGCGAGCCTGCGCGCCACCTCCACATAGCCGTCGTACGGCGTCACCATGAAGCAGGTGTGGGTGAACGCCGAGAGCTGGGCGCTCGCCCGCTCGACGACCCTCTCCGCCGCATTGCCGACGGTCGCGACCGCGATGCCGGATCCCAGGTCGATGAGGCTGTTGCCGTCGACGTCGACGAGCACGCCACCTCCGGCGGCCACGATGAAGACGGGCAGGGTGACGCCGACGCCGTCGGCGACGTACTGCTTCTTCAGCGCGACCCGCTCGAGCGACCGCGGGCCCGGGATCGCGGTGACGAGGTTGCGCTTCTGTGGAAGGCCGGGCCCTCCGATGCCGCTGCCGTTCTCGCTCATGCCGACAGCGTAGGCCCGATCAGCGCAGTCCGGTCTGGGAGAATGAGGGAGTGCGTGCCCCTCGTGATGTCGTGATCCTCGGCTCGACCGGCTCCATCGGCACCCAGGCCCTCGAGCTCGTGCGAGCCAACCCCGATCGCTTCCGTGTCGTGGCGATGACGGCCGGTGGCGGCAACCCCGACCTGTTCGAGCGTCAGGTGGCGGAGTTCGCGCCGGCGTACTCCGGGCTCGGCGAGGACGCGAGCGTCGAGGCGGCCGGGATGAGCGCCGACGTCGTCCTCAACGGCATCACGGGCGCCGTGGGGCTGCGGCCGACGCTCGCGGCCCTCGACGCGGGGAACACGTTGGCGCTGGCCAACAAGGAGTCGCTCATCATGGGCGGCCCGCTCGTGCTCGAGCGTGCACGGCGTCATGACGGGCGGAGCCAGATCGTGCCCGTCGACTCCGAGCACTCCGCGATCGCCCAGTGCCTGCGCGGCGGGACCCCGGAGGAGGTACGCCGACTGGTGCTGACCGCGTCCGGCGGACCGTTCCGAGGCCGATCCCGGGCGGAGCTGGAGCACGTCAGCGTCGAGGAGGCGCTCCATCACCCCACCTGGGACATGGGGCCGGTCATCACGATCAACTCGGCCACCTTGGTCAACAAGGGGCTGGAGGTGATCGAGGCGCACCTGCTCTTCGGCATCGCCTTCGACCGCATCGAGGTGGTCGTGCATCCGACGAGCGTCGTCCACTCCATGGTCGAGTTCGTCGACGGCTCGACGCTGGTGCAGGCCAGCCCGCCGACCATGCTGATCCCGATCGCGCTCGGGCTCGCCTGGCCCGACCGCGTGCCCGACGCCGCCCCGGCGGTGGACTGGACGACGACGAACACCTGGGAGTTCCTGCCCTTGGACGACGAGGCGTTCCCGGCGGTCGGCCTGGCACGGGTGGCGGGGGAGCGCGGCGGCGTCGCGCCCGCCGTCTACAACGCGGCCAACGAGGTCTGCGTCGACGCCTTCCGCCGCGGGGAGCTGCCGTTCACCGGCATCGTCGACACCGTCTCTCAGGTTCTTCTGAGCCAAGACGACGTAGGCTCGAAGAAGCCGCTCAGCGTCGACGACATCCTCGCCGCCGACGCTTGGGCGCGCACGACCGCCGCCAGCCTCATCAGCCCGACCCGCAGCCCAGCATGAACGGAACCGCATGACCCCCGTCTACTACGCCCTCGGCGTCGTGCTCTTCCTCGTCGCGATCCTCGCCTCGATCGGGCTGCACGAACTCGGTCACCTCATCCCGGCGAAGGCCTTCGGCGGCAAGGTCACGCAGTACTTCATCGGCTTCGGCCCCACCGTCTGGTCCACCCAGCGGGGCGAGACCGAGGTCGGCATCAAGGCCGTGCCGCTCGGCGGCTACGTCAAGATCATCGGCATGCTGCCGCCCGGCGCGGAGGACCTGGGGGAGCGCCAGCCCGACGGCTCCCTCAAGGTCCGCCGCTCCAACACCGGCATGTTCACCCAGCTCATCTCCGATGCCCGGGCCGCCGAGTGGGAGCTCGTCCGGCCCGGCGACGAGGACCGCCTCTTCTACAAGATGACCTGGTGGAAGAAGGTCATCGTGATGGCCGGCGGCCCGACGGTGAACCTGTTGATCGCCTTCGCGCTCTTCAGCGTCATCTTCGGCGCCTACGGCATGCACGAGACCAAGCCCGTCGCCGGCCGGCCGGTGCTGGCCAAGGTGTCCCAGTGCGTGATCCCGTACGTCGACCAGCGCACCGACTGCCGTCCGAGCGACCCGGAGTCGCCAGCCGCCAAGGCAGGCCTGCGCCCCGGTGACACCATCACGACGTTCAACGGCACGACCGTGACCTCCTGGGACCAGATGAAGAGGCTCGTGCGGGCCAACGACAACGGCACGGCGACGATCGGCTACCTGCGCAACGGCGTCGCGCACACGGCGACGACCAACACGACGGTCCAGGCTCAGCCGACCTCCGAGACCGACCAGACACTCACCCAGGTCGGGTTCCTCGGCGTCACGCCGCACACCCACATCGTCGCGACCAGGGGCGGCCCGCTGTTCACGCTCGAGCAGATGGGCGGCATGACGCGTGACAGCGTCGTGGCCCTGGCGCACCTTCCGGTCAAGGTATGGGGGGTTGCGAAGGCGATCGCCGGCGTCACCCCCCGCGACCCCAACGGGCCCGTCAGCATCGTCGGCGGCGGACGCATCGCCGGCGAGGCCGTCGCGGACCACGGCTTCCCGGTGCTCGACAAGATGATGTTCCTGCTCGGTCTCGTCGCCGGCTTCAACCTCTTCATCGGGCTGTTCAACTTCGTGCCGCTCCTCCCCTTGGACGGGGGCCACATCGCCAGTGCGCTGTGGGAGGCGGTCCGTCGTGGGGTCGCCCGGCTGCGCCACCGCCCCGACCCCGGGTACGTCGACGCCGCCAAGCTCCTGCCGGTCGCCTACGTCGTCGCCAGCGCCCTGCTCGTGATGGGCGGCGTCCTGATCGTCGGCGACCTCGTGGTGCCGGTCCACCTCCAGTCCTGAAGCCGCGCCGAAGCGCGGCCCACGCCACCGAGAACGGATAATCACTGACATGACCTCGATCTCCCTGGGCATGCCCGCGGCCCCGCCGCCGGTGCTCGCGCCCCGTCGTCGGACCCGCCAGATCCAGGTGGGCAAGGTCGGCGTCGGAAGCGACCACCCGATCTCGGTGCAGTCGATGACGACGACGCTGACCTCCGACGTCAACTCGACGCTGCAGCAGATCGCCGAGCTGACGGCGGCCGGCTGCGACATCGTCCGGGTCGCCTGCCCGAGCCAGGACGACGCCGACGCGCTCCCGGAGATCGCCCAGCACTCCCAGATCCCGGTGATCGCCGACATCCACTTCCAGCCGAAGTACGTCTTCGCCGCGATCGAGGCCGGCTGCGCTGCGGTCCGCGTCAACCCCGGCAACATCCGCGCCTTCGACGACCAGGTGAAGGAGATCGCGGCCGCAGCGAAGGACCACGGCACCTCGATTCGCATCGGCGTCAACGCCGGGTCGCTCGACAAGCGGCTGCTGGAGAAGCACGGCAAGGCGACTCCTGAGGCGCTCGTCGAGTCCGCCGTCTGGGAGGCCGGCCTCTTCGAGGAGCACGACTTCCATGACTTCAAGATCTCGGTCAAGCACAACGACCCCGTCGTGATGGTGCGGGCCTACGAGCTGCTCGCCGAGAGCGGTGACTGGCCGCTCCATCTCGGCGTGACCGAGGCCGGGCCGGCGTTCCAGGGCACGATCAAGTCCGCCACCGCCTTCGGAGCGCTGCTCTCGAAGGGCATCGGCGACACGATCCGGGTGTCGCTGAGCGCTCCTCCGGTGGAGGAGGTCAAGGTCGGGCTGCAGATCCTCGAGTCGCTCAACCTGCGGCCCCGTCGCCTCGAGATCGTCTCGTGTCCGTCGTGCGGCCGGGCGCAGGTCGACGTCTACAAGCTCGCCGACGAGGTGACCGCCGGGTTGGAGGGCATGGAGGTGCCGCTGCGCGTGGCCGTCATGGGCTGTGTCGTCAACGGCCCCGGCGAGGCGCGGGAGGCCGACCTCGGCGTCGCATCCGGCAACGGCAAGGGTCAGATCTTCGTCAAGGGCGAGGTCATCAAGACCGTGCCCGAGTCCCAGATCGTCGAGACCCTCATCGAGGAGGCCATGAAGATCGCCGAGGGCATGGAGGCCGTCGACGGCGCAACGCCGTCGGTCAGCATCGGCTGACGACTACTAGGGTGGCCTCGTGCTCACGACGCGTCAGGGGATCCGGCCGCTAGCCCCGCCGGACCTCGACGCGTTCCTCGCGCTGGTCACCCGCGACCCCGTCGTCAACGTCTTCGCCGACTATCGCGCGCGCACCACCAGTCTCGAGTCCCGCTGGCTCGGCGGTGAGATCTGGGGAAGGTACGCCGACGGCGAACTCGTCGCCGCCTGTCACGTGGGGGCGAACCTCGTCCCGATCGGCGCGACCGAGGACGACGCCCGTGCCTTCGGCGAGCGGGCGCTCGCGCGCGGCCGCACCGTCTCGACGATCGTCGGACCCCACGACGCCGTCCGCGCCTTCTGGGACACGGTGGCGGGTGCCTGGGGCCGGCCACGCGACGTCCGGTGGCGACAGCCGCATCTCCAGCTCGACGGGCCGCCCCAGGTCGACCCCGACCCGCTCGTGCGGCGCACATCACGGGCTGACCTGGCCGAGGTCTACCCCGCTTGCGTCGCGATGTACACCGAGGAGGTCGGCGTCTCGCCCGAGCAGGGCGGTGGTGCCGAGCTCTACCGGGCTCGCGTGCTGCAGCTGATGTCGCGCGGCTGGTCCTTCGCCCGCTTCGACGAGTCCGGACGCCTGCTGTTCAAGGCCGAGGTCGCCTGCGCGTCGCCCTATGCCGCTCAGGTCCAGGGCGTCTACGTCGTGCCGGACCTGCGCGGCCACGGCCTCGCGACCGCCGGCATGGCGGCGGTCGCCGAGATCGTCCGCCGCGAGATCGCTCCGGTCGTCTCGCTCTACGTCAACGACTGGAACGCCCCGGCCCGCCGGGCCTACGAGCGCGTCGGCTTCGTGGAGTCGGCGCGCTTCTCCACCGTGATGTTCTGAGCCGATCGGCGTACACGGGTACACCGAAGTCGGCCGCCGCGGGTGCGACGCCGCGTGAGCAGCGCGCGGAGCGAGCACTTCGGTGTACCCGTGTACGTGGCGAGCCACCGACTACGACGCCCGCCCGTGCGAGCCGTAACCTTCTGCCCATGCTGATCCGGATGTCGACGTTGTTCGTGCGGACGCTGCGAGAGGACCCCGCGGACGCCGAGGTGCCGAGCCACCGGCTCCTCGTCCGGGCCGGCTACATCCGTCGCGCGGCCCCCGGCATCTACACCTGGCTGCCGCTCGGTCTGCGGGTGCTGCGCAAGATCGAGGGCATCATTCGCGAGGAGATGGACGGCATCGGCGCCCAGGAGGTCACCTTCCCGGCCCTGTTGCCCAAGGAGCCCTACGACGCGACCGGTCGCTGGACCGAGTACGGCGACGGCATCTTCCGCCTCAAGGACCGCAAGGACGCCGACTACCTGCTCGGGCCCACGCACGAGGAGATGTTCACCCTCCTGGTGAAGGATCTGTACAGCTCCTACAAGGACCTCCCGCTCAGCCTCTACCAGATCCAGACGAAGTACCGCGACGAGGCGCGGCCGCGAGCCGGGCTCCTGCGCGGGCGCGAGTTCACGATGAAGGACTCCTACTCCTTCGACGTCGACGACGCCGGGCTGGAGGAGGCCTACCAGCGCCACCGCGACGCCTACGTCCGCATCTTCGACCGCTTCGGCTTCGACTACGTCGTGGTGAAGGCGACGTCGGGGGCGATGGGAGGGTCCGCCTCGGAGGAGTTCCTCGCCAAGGCCGAGGTCGGCGAGGACACCTACGTCCGCTGCACGAAGTGCGACTACGCCGCCAACGTCGAGGCCGTGCAGGTGCGCCCGCCCGCGCCGCTGCCGTACGACGACGCGCCGGCCGCCCACGTCGAGGACACCCCCGCGACGCCGACGATCGCCACGCTCGTCGACCTCCTCAACGAGCGCTTCGGGCGAGAGGACCGGCCCTGGCACGCCGGCGACACCCTCAAGAACGTCATGGTGCTGCTCAAGCACCCCGACGGCACGCGTGAGCCCCTCGCCATCGGCCTTCCGGGCGACCGCGACGTCGACCAGAAGCGCCTGGAGGGCCAGCTCGAGCCGATCGAGGTCGAGCCCATGGACGAGGCCGAGCTCGCCAGGCATCCCGCGCTGGTGAAGGGCTACATCGGTCCCGGCGTCCTGGGCGAGGAGGCGGCGTCGGGCATCCGCTACCTGGTGGACCCGCGGGTCGTCGAGGGCACCCGCTGGGTGACGGGCGCCAACGAGCCCGGACGCCACGTGATCGACCTCGTCGCCGGTCGGGACTTCACCGCCGACGGCACGATCGAGGCCGCCGAGGTCCGTGACGGCGACCGGTGTCCGCAGTGCGACGATGGCGTGCTCGAGTCGGCACGCGGCATCGAGATGGGCCACGTGTTCCAGCTCGGCCGCAAGTACGCCGACGCGCTCGGCCTCAAGGTGCTCGACGAGAACGGCAAGCTCGTCACCGTCACGATGGGCTCCTACGGCATCGGCGTGACCCGGGCGGTCGCAGCGATCGCCGAGGACACTCTCGACGACATCGGCCTGTGCTGGCCGCGTCACGTGGCGCCGTACGACGTCCACCTGGTCGCCGCAGGCAAGGACGAGGTGGTCGTCGCCGCCGCCGAGCGCCTCGCGCACGAGCTGTCCGAGGCGGGCGTCGACGTGCTCCTCGACGACCGGGACAAGGTGAGCCCCGGCGTGAAGTTCAAGGACGCGGAGCTGATCGGCGTCCCGACGATCGTGACCGTCGGACGCGGGCTCGCCGACGGTGTCATCGAGGTCAAGGACCGTCGCAGCGGCGAGCGGGAGAACGTCCCCGCCGACCGTGTGCGCGACCACCTCGTCCGCCTCGTCCGCCACTGACCTTGCCGTCATGAGCCGCATCGCCTGCCCGACGCTCGCCCGCCGGGTGACCTCCGCTGCTGAGGCGGCCGAGCACATCCGCCCGGGCGACGCGGTGGGCATCAGCGGCTTCACGGGAGCGGGGTATCCGAAGGCGGTGCCGGTCGCGCTCGCCGAGAGGGTGACGGCCGCGCACCGCAGAGGCGAGGAGTTCCGCGTCCAGCTCTGGTCCGGAGCCTCCACCGCCCCCGAGGTCGACGGGGTCCTGGCCTCGGCTCACGGCCTCTCCAAGCGGCTGCCCTACAACTCCGACCCCACCCTGCGCAGGCTCATCAACGAGGGCGAGGTCGAGTACGTCGATGCGCATCTGAGCCATTCCGCCCAGCACATGTGGTTCGGGTTCTACGGTCCGCTCGACGTCGCCGTCGTCGAGGTGGTGGCGATCCTGCCCGACGGACGTCTCGTGCCGAGCAGCAGCGTCGGCAACAACAAGACGTGGCTGGACCGGGCCGACCGGGTCATCCTCGAGGTCAACGGCTGGCAGCCGCGCGAGCTCGAGGGGTTCCACGACATCTACTACGGCACCCGGCTGCCGCCGCATCGTGCGCCGCTCCAGCTGACCTCGACGATGCAGCGCATCGGAGAGCCCTATCTGCGGGTCGACCCGGCGAAGGTCATCGCCGTCGTCGAGACCGATGCCCCCGACCGCAACTCGGTCCTCAAGCCGCTCGACGACGACTCCCGGGCGATGGCCGACCTGCTCGTCGACTTCCTGCGCCACGAGGTTCGCCACGACCGCATGCCGGCGTCGCTGCTTCCGCTGCAGTCGGGCGTCGGCAACGTGGCCAACGCCGTGATGGCGGGGCTTCTCGATGCCGAGTTCGAGGGCATGACCTCCTACACCGAGGTCATCCAGGACGGACTCCTCGACCTGCTCGACGCCGGCAAGCTGACGGGCGTCTCGGCGACGAGCTTCGGTCTCTCACCCGAGGGCGTGCGTCGCTTCATGGGCGACATCGACGCCTACCACGGCCGCATCCTCCTGCGCAGCGAGGAGATCTCCAACCACCCCGAGGTGGTCCGTCGGCTCGGCGTGATCGCGATCAACGGCATGATCGAGGCCGACATCTACGGCAACGTCAACAGCACCCACGTCATGGGCAGCGCGATCATGAACGGCATCGGCGGCAGCGGCGACTTCGCGCGCAACGCCTTCCTCAACTTCTTCGTCTCGCCCTCGACCGCGAAGGCCGGCGCCATCTCCTCGGTCGTGCCGTTCGTGAGCCACGTCGACCACACCGAGCACGACGTGCACGTGCTCGTGACGGAGCAGGGTCTGGCCGACCTGCGCGGCCTCTCGCCGAGCGCCCGGGCCGAGCGCATCATCGATCACTGTGCCCACCCGGACTTCCGAGAGCCGCTGCGCGACTACATCGCCCGGGCCCGCGCCGACCGTCCACACGCGCGCCACACCCCGCACCTGCTCGACGAGGCGCTGAGCTGGCACCGCCGCTACCTCGAGACGGGGTCCATGCGATGAGCGGGCCCGGCATCGAGGCCGTCATCTTCGACTGGGGCGGCACGCTCACGCGCTGGCACGACGTCGACTTCCACGCCGAGTCGCTCGCCCTCGCCCAGGCGGTCAGAGGCGCCTGCACGGACGACCACGTCCTCCATGCGCCTCGGCTGCACGAGGCCGGTCAGGTGGTGTGGGGCTGGTCGCGAGACGAGCAGCGGAGCGCCACCATCGCCGACCTCTTCGACGTGGCGGGTCTCGACCACGACCCCGAGCTGCTGAGCGCCTACTACGAGTTCTGGCTGCCGCACACCGAGACCGACCCGGAGGTGCGGCCGCTCTTCGAGGCGCTGCGGGCGGCCGGCCTCAAGGTCGGCGTCCTGTCGAACACGATCTGGCCGCGGTCGTGGCACGTCGGCTTCTTCGAGCGCGACGGCGTCGCCGACCTCATCGACGGCGACGTCTACACCTCCGAGATCGCCTGGACCAAGCCGTCTGCGAAGGCGTTCGGAGCGGCGATGGAGGCCGTGGGCGCCTCCCACCCGGCTCGCTGCGTGTATGTCGGCGACCGGCTCTACGACGACATCTGGGGCGCGCGGGCCGCTGGGATGCGTGCGATCCACGTCCCGCACAGCAACATCCCCGTCGAGCAGCGCGGCCACGCCGACGGCGTTCCCGACGGCGTCGCGCGCTCGTTGGGCGAGGTGGCCGACCTCGTCGCCGCGTGGGCCTGAGCGGCCCCGGTTCTGCATCTTCTTGCAATGCGAAGATGTGAGGGCGCGTGTCGGTGGCACCCACCCACGCTCAGTTGCATGATTGTGCACACGAGGGCGTCCCATCCGCCGGTCCCCACCGCAACAGGCGGAGTCCCTCAAGGCCTTGTGTCCGGGCCTTCATGAGTGGTCCGTGAGCTCACGGATTCCGGGGAACATCTCGGGAGTTCCTCGGAACGTGAGCCCACGGACCGCTCCGTCTCTCAGGGCGTTGACCGCGAACGAGCGGATGTCCCCGTCGGTGCGCGAGACCACCCAGGCGTAGGCCTCCTCGCACGAGCGCTCGAGCGCCAGCGCGGCCCTCCGGACGCCGCGCTCCGTCTCGATCCGCTGCGGCGTGGCGTACGCCGGCTTCGGTCCGACCGGCGTCACGCCGCCATCGGCGATGAGCGTCTGGAGCCGGTCGCGCCGGGCTCGGTGGGCGTCGTAGGCGGCTCGCAGCGCGGACGACAGCGCCGGCGCGTCGGCACGAGACGTGCGCCCGCCGAGGATCCCGTAGACGTAGACGGCGGCGTACTCCGCCTCCAGCGCCGTCTGCAGCGCGTCTGTCGCGGTGCTCATCGGACCGCCGCCTTCGTCGACAGCACCGCCACATGCTGCGCCAGCGAGGCCGAGATCGAGGCGAGCAGACGCGCCAGGCCGCCGTCCTGCGCGTGCAGCGCAGCCTCGGCGACGGCCTGCTCCAGGCGGACCTCCGCGGCCCGTACTGCGGCCTCGCTCGGAACCGGCGCCGGGCTTGAGGCCGGGCTTGAGGCCGGGCTGGACGACGTCGGCGCTCCGAGCGCCTCCAGATGCGCCTCGTGCGCGGCCACCAGCGCCGCGTCCCGCGGCGAGGGAGCGACCGCGTCCCGCGTCGCGCGCATCTGCGAGGCCACGCGGGCGACCAGCAGCTCGTCGGGGTCCGGCGTGGGTGTGGGCGCGGCCGCGGGCTCCTGGCGAGGGCGCAGGTCGCAGCCGGTCAGCGGCACCACCGCCGCGGCGACGGCCCCGACGAGCAGCCCCTGAACGCGCCGTCGGGAGAGGAGCGGGGGCAGCGATCGCACAGCGCCGACCCTATCGATCCACCCGCGACGGCCGTGCTGCTGGCAGGCGGGGGAGCCGATAGGCTGTCCGCCACAACTGCACCCCACAACAGGACACGGAGGTGGCCATGGCCGGCCCGGTGCACGACTCCGTCCGCGAGCGGCTCGAGACCGAGCTGACGCAGCCGCTCGCTTCCCTGGGCCTCGACGTCGAGGCCGTCGAGATCACGCCCGCCGGCAAGCGTCGCATCCTGCGGGTGGCGGTCGACAAGGACGGCGGCGTCACGCTGGACGACGTCGCCGACGCGACCCGTCGCATCGACGGGGTCCTCGAGGCGTCCGACGTGATGGGCGAGCAGCCGTACACCCTGGAGGTCACCTCCCGCGGCGTCGACCGCCCGCTGACCCTGCCGCGGCACTGGCGTCGCAACTCCTCCCGGCTGGTCAAGGTGATCCCGACCGACGGCGGCGCCTTCACGGGTCGGGTCCTGAGCAGCGACGAGGAGGGCGCCACGCTGGACGTGTCGGGCCGGCAGCGCCGGATCGCGTTCGCCGAGGTCAAGCGCGCCCTGGTGCAGATCGAGTTCAACCGGCCGGGAAGCACCGTCAGCGAAGGCGACGCCGAGCTTCCCGGTGAGACAGAAGGAGACGCCTGATGGACATCGACCTGAGCATCCTGCGGATGCTGGAGCGGGAGAAGGAGATCTCCTTCGACGTGCTCGTGGAGGCGATCGAGCAGGCGCTGCTGACGGCGTACCACAAGACGCCCGGCGCCCAGCAGAACGCGCGCGTCGTGCTCGACCGCAAGTCGGGCCACGTCAGCGTGCTGGCCGCGGAGCTCGACGGCGACGGCCACGTCATCACCGAGTACGACGACACCCCGGACGGCTTCGGCCGCATCGCGGCGACGACCGCCAAGCAGATCATGCTGCAGCGCCTGCGCGACGCCGAGGACGACATCAAGTTCGGTGAGTTCTCGGGCCGCGAGGGCGACATCATCTCCGGCGTCATCCAGCAGGGGCGCAACCCCGACGACGTGATGGTCGACCTGGGCAAGATCGAGGCGCTGCTGCCGGTGAGCGAGCGGGTGCCGGGGGAGAAGTACGACCACGGCACGAGGATCAAGTGCCTGGTGACGAGCGTGCGCAAGGGCATGCGCGGCCCGCAGATCACGCTGTCGCGCAGCCACCCCAACCTGGTCAAGAAGCTCTTCGCGCTCGAGGTCCCCGAGATCCACGACGGCACGGTCGAGATCGCGGCCATCGCCCGCGAGGCCGGGCACCGGACCAAGATCGCCGTGAAGTCCAACGCGTCCGGCGTCAACGCGAAGGGCGCCTGCATCGGCCCCATGGGCCAGCGGGTGCGCAACGTGATGGCCGAGCTGCACGGCGAGAAGATCGACATCGTCGACTGGTCCGACGACCCGGCGACGCTCGTCGCCAACGCCCTCTCGCCCTCACGCGTGAACTCGGTGGAGATCGTGGACGCCGACGCCAAGTCTGCGCGGGTCGTCGTGCCGGACTACCAGCTCTCGCTCGCCATCGGCAAGGAGGGGCAGAACGCCCGCCTCGCGGCGCGCCTGACCGGGTGGCGCATCGACATCCGGTCCGACGAGGAGGCTCCCGCCCAGAGCTGAGCCTGAGTGCGCCCCCGTTTCGGAATCCTCTGGTCCGAACCGGTAGAGTGGCTCCTTGGTGGAACGCCAAGACGAAACCCCTGCCCAAGGTCCGGTTCGGACCTGCATCGGTTGTCGGAAGCGGGCCGCCAAGCGCGAGTTGTTGCGGGTGACCGCCGGCTCGGGCTCCGACGGCCACGCGGCCGTGGTGCCCGATCCGACAGCCACCAGGCCCGGCCGTGGAGCGCACCTGCACCCCACTGCCGAGTGCTACGACCTCGCGGTGCGACGGAAGGCCTTCACACGAGCCCTGCGGCTCGAGGGAGGGCTCTCCACCGCGCCGCTGGGGGACTACCTCGGCTCGCTGACCGTGATCGACCCACCCAGGAATCGGAGCACCAGCTCATGAGCACTCGATGAGTACTTCGCGATGAGCCCCCTCCGCTGTTCGCACAGCACCAACCACTAACGGTCTTAAGAGTTCAAGCCCGAGCCCGGGTCTTAAGGCCAGAAGGAGAATTGTGGCCAAGACCCGAGTATCAGAGCTCGCCAAGCAGTACGGCATCACCAGCAAGGAAGCGCTGGAGAAGCTGGGTGCGATCGGCGAGTTCGCGAAGACCGCGTCGTCGAGCATCGAGCTCCCCGCGGTGAAGAAGTTCGAGGCGACGTACGGCGCCGATCTGCTCGCCAAGAAGGCACCCGCGGCCCCGGCCGCCAAGGCAGCTCCTGCCCCGGCCGCACCCGCGCAGCAGGCCGCACCGGCCGCCCCCACGGCGCCGGCTCCCCGAGCACCCGAGGCTCCGGCGGCCCCGGCCGCCCCGGCTCCCGCCGCTCAGGCACCCGCCTCCCCGGCTGCTCCGGCCGCCCCCAAGCCCGGCCCCGCCAGGAAGGCGACGCCGGCCCCCGCCGAGAGGCCCGCTGCCCCCGCCGCACCTGCGGCACCTGCGGCGCAGGCTCCCTCCGCTCCTGCTCCCGCTGCCCCGAAGGGGCCCACGCCGGGCCCGCGCCCGGCGCCCCGCCCCGGTGCGCCGCGCCCGGGCAACAACCCCTTCGCGTCCAGCCAGGGCATGGGCCGTCGTCCGGCTCCGCCGGCCGCTCGCGACGGTGGTGCCGGCCAGGCCGGTCCCGGTGACCAGCAGCGTCCGCCGCGTCCGCCGGCCGGTCGCGACGGCGGTGCGCCGGGTCGTCCCGGCATGCCGCGTCCCAACCCGGCGATGATGCCGAAGTCGCCGGCCGCGTTCGGGGCTCGCCCCGGCGGCGGTCCCGGCCGTCCGGGCGCTCCCGGTCGTCCCGGTCCTGGTGGCGGCGGTCGTCCGGGCGCTCCGGGCCGTGGCGGCGCGGGCGCCGGTGCCGGCGCTCCCGGTCGTGGCGGGTTCGGCGGTGGTCCCGGTGGCGGTGGCGCCCCCGGCGGTGGCGGCGCCGGCCGTCCCGGTGGCGGTGGTGGCCGTCCCGGTCAGCGCGGCTCCACGCAGGGTGCGTTCGGTCGTCCCGGCGGCCCCTCGCGCCGCGGTCGCAAGTCGAAGCGGGCGCGTCGTCAGGAGTTCGAGGCCATGGAGGCCCCGACGATCGGCGGCGTGCGCGTCCGGAAGGGCAACGGCGAGACCGTCCGTCTGCCCCGTGGCGCGTCCCTGACCGACTTCGCCGAGAAGATCAACGTCGATGCCGCTCAGCTCGTCCAGATGCTGTTCAGCCTCGGCGAGATGGTCACCGCGACGCAGTCGGTGGGCGACGAGACGCTCGAGCTGCTCGGCGAGGAGCTCAACTACGTCGTCCAGGTCGTCTCCCCGGAGGACGAGGACCGCGAGCTGCTCGAGTCCTTCGACATCGAGTTCGGCGAGGACGAGGGCGACGAGGCCGACTTGGTGGTCCGTCCGCCGGTCGTGACCGTCATGGGTCACGTCGACCATGGAAAGACCAGGCTCCTCGACGCGCTGCGCAACGCCAACGTCGTCGCGGGCGAGGCCGGTGGCATCACCCAGCACATCGGTGCCTACCAGGTCTCCACGGAGGTCGACGGCGAGAAGCGTGCGATCACGTTCATCGACACCCCGGGTCACGAGGCGTTCACCGCCATGCGTGCCCGCGGCTCGCAGTCGTCCGACATCGCGGTCCTCGTGGTCGCAGCCGACGACGGCGTCATGCCGCAGACGGTGGAGGCGCTCAACCACGCCAAGGCCGCCGGTGTGCCGATCGTGGTCGCGGTCAACAAGATCGACAAGCCCGAGGCGGACCCGACGAAGGTCCGCGGCCAGCTGACCGAGTACGGCCTGATTCCCGAGGAGTACGGCGGCGAGGCGATGTTCGTCGATGTCTCGGCCAAGTCGGGCCTCAACCTCGACAAGCTGCTCGAGGCGATCGTCCTCACGGCTGACGCCAGCCTCGACCTGCGGGCCAACCCACACCAGGACGCCCAGGGTCTGGTCATCGAGGCGCACCTCGACCGCGGTCGCGGTCCGGTCGCCACGGTGCTGGTGCAGCGCGGCACGCTGCGCGTCGGCGACTCGATCGTCGCCGGCCCGGCCCACGGCCGCGTCCGGGCGATGCTCGACGAGTTCGGTCACGAGATCGAGGAGGCCACCCCGGCGCGCCCGGCGATGGTCCTCGGTCTGTCCGCCGTCCCCGGCGCCGGCCAGAACTTCCTGGTGGTCGAGGACGACCGGATGGCCCGTCAGATCGCCGAGAAGCGGGAGGCACGCGAGCGTGCCGCCATGCAGGCGAAGCGGCGTGTGCGTCGGACGCTCGAGGACTTCATGGCCTCCATGGAGAAGGGCGAGAGCCAGGAGCTCAACCTCATCCTCAAGGGCGACGTGTCCGGTTCTGTCGAGGCTCTCGAGGACGCGCTGGCGAAGATCGACGTCGGCGACGAGGTCGGGATCCGCGTCATCGACCGCGGTGTCGGTGCGATCACCGAGACCAACGTCGACCTGGCGGCCGCCTCCGACGCGATCATCATCGGCTTCAACGTCCGCCCGCAGGGCAAGGCGACGGAGCTGGCCGACCGCGAGGGCGTGGAGATCCGGTACTACACCGTCATCTACCAGGCCATCGAGGAGATCGAGGCCGCGCTCAAGGGCATGCTCAAGCCGGAGTACGAGGAGCGGGCCCTGGGCCAGGCGGAGATCCGCGCGATCTTCCGCAGCTCCAAGATCGGCAACATCGCCGGTTGTATGGTCACCAGCGGCGTGATCCGCCGCAACGCCAAGGTCCGTCTCATCCGCGACGGGTCCGTGGTGGCCGACAACCTCGACCTCGCCTCGCTCAAGCGGGAGAAGGACGACGCCGCTGAGGTCCGCGAGGGCTTCGAGTGCGGTCTGGTGCTGCGCAACTTCCAGGACATCAAGGAAGGCGACATCGTCGAGGCCTTCGAGATGGTGGAGATCCCGCGCGGGTAGACGGCGCTCGCTCCGCTCACGCGGCTCGGCGCCCCGGCAGATGTCGTCTTCCCTCCTCCCTCGCTCGCTACGCTCGCTCCGTCGTCAGTCCAGACGACATCGGGCGTCGAGCGGGGGAGGAGTCGGCCCTTCTGAGAAAGTGTGAACATGAGCAGTCCCCGGGTGCGCAAGATCGCCGACCGGATCCAGGTGATCGTCGCCCAGATGCTGGAGCGGCGGATCAAGGACCCGCGTCTGGGCTTCGTCACCGTCACCGACGTCCGGGTCTCGGGCGACAGCCAGCAGGCGAGCATCTTCTACACCGCCATGAGCGACGACCCGACGGAGCTGGCCTCGACCGCTGCGGCGCTGGAGTCGGCGAAGGGACTGATCCGATCCGAGGTCGCCAAGCAGCTCGCGATGCGGCATGCGCCCTCGCTGGAGTTCATCCACGACGCACTGCCTGAGACCGCCCGCCACCTCGACGAGGTGCTGGCCAGGGCCAAGGAGCAGGACGAGGCGGTGGCCGCGGCGCGCGGGACGTCGTATGCCGGCGACGAGGACCCCTACAAGAAGCCGCGTGAGGCCGACGAGGAGTGGGACGAGGACCTCGAGGACGACGAGGCGTGACCGAGTCGGGCCTCGTCATCGTCGACAAGGCCGCGGGGATGACGTCGCACGACGTCGTGGCTCGGGTGAGGCGGCTGGCCGGCACCCGCAAGGTCGGGCACGCCGGCACGCTCGACCCGATGGCGACCGGTGTCCTGGTCGTCGGGATCGAGCGGGCGACGCGTCTGCTCGGTCACCTGATGCTGACGCAGAAGGCGTACGACGCCACCGTCCGCCTCGGGGAGTCGACCACCACCGACGACGCCGAAGGGGAGACTCTCGCGACCCTGTCGACCGACGGGCTCACCGAGGACGCGATCCGTGCCGCCTTCGCGACTCAGGTCGGCGACATCGAGCAGGTCCCGACGGCCGTCAGCGCGATCAAGGTCGACGGGAAGCGTGCCTACGCCCTGGCGCGTGCCGGCGAGAGCGTCGAGCTCGCCGCCCGACCCGTCACCGTCCACGAGCTGAGTGTGGGCGACATCAGGACGCGCCGCGGTCTCGATGCGCCCTCGCCTGTCGGCGCGGGCCACTCGCCCAGCGAGACCATCGACGTCGACATCTCCGTGCGCTGCTCGAGCGGCACCTACATCCGTGCGATCGCCCGTGACGTCGGCGCCGCGCTCGGTGTGGGCGGACACCTGACGGCCCTGCGCCGCACCGCGGTCGGACCCTACCGCCTCGACGTGGCGCACACCCTCGACGAGCTCGGCGAGACCTTCACGGCCCTGCCGATCGCCGAGGCGGCCCGCGCCGCGTTCACGTCCTTCGACCTCGACGACGAGCAGGCGGGTCACGTCCGTGTGGGACGCAAGCTGCCGGTCGCGCTGGACGGGCTGACGGCCGTGTTCGCCCCCGATGGTGCCTTCCTGGCGCTCTACGAGCCGACCGGCGAGGTGTCCGTCGCGCGACCCGTCGCGGTGTTCACCGGGTGACGGTGGCTAGAGTCTGACCTCGTGCAACTGTGGCGATCGCTCGACGAGGTGCCGTCCGACCTGGGTCGGACGGCCGTCGTCATCGGGAACTTCGACGGCGTGCACCTCGGTCATCAGCACGTGCTGGCGACGGCTCGCGCGAAGGCGGACGAACAGGGCCTGACCCTGGTCGCCGTCACGTTCGACCCCCACCCGATGGCGGTCCTGCGCCCGGAGCACGCCCCCCCGACCCTCAGCACGATCGAGGCCCGCGCCGAGCTCCTCACCCGCCAGGGCGCCGACGCGGTGCTGGCCCTGCCCTTCGACCGGGACATGGCGGCATGGTCGCCGGACGATTTCGCGCAGCGGGTCCTCGTCGACGCGCTCCACGCCCAGGTGGCGGTCGTCGGGGCGAACTTCCGCTACGGCTACCGGGCGGCCGGCGACGTGGCCTGCCTGGCCGACTTCGGAGCCGGACACGGCATGGCGGTCGAGGGGATCGCCCTCGACGGCGGTCCGCAGGTCTGGTCGTCGACGTACGTCCGCACCTGCCTCGCTGCCGGTGATGTCGGCGGGGCCGCGGAGGCGCTCGGGCGGCCGTATGCCGTCCGCGGCATCGTGGTCAAGGGCGAGCAGCGCGGCCGCGAGCTCGGCTTCCCGACCGCGAACGTGCCGACCGAGGCGTTGACGGCGGCGCCGGCCGACGGCGTCTACGCCGGGTGGCTGACCCGCCTCGACACCGGGGACCGCTATCCCGCGGCGATCAGCGTGGGCGTGAACCCGACCTTCGACGGGGTGATCACCCGGCGGGTCGAGAGCTACGTGCTCGACCGCACCGATCTGGAGCTCTACGGCGTCGAAGTGGTCGTCGAGTTCGTCGACCGGCTGCGGGGCATGGAGGCGTTCAGCTCGGTCGACGACCTCATCGACCAGATGGGCGCCGACGTCGACCGCGCTCGGGAGCTGCTGGCCACCCCCTGACATTCGCCGAACCCCGGGTTGTTGTCCTTCGAACCCCGGGTTGTGGTGACCACAACCCGGGGTTCGAAGGACAACAACCCGAGACTCGGCGCGCTGCTACTTGACCTCGGCCCGCATGACCGCCCGCAGGCCGATCGCGAGGGGTACGACGAGCCAGAGGAGCGTGGTGACCGCGAGCTGCGCCCACATCTGGCTGGTGAGGTGGCCGTCGTAGAGCCGGTTCGAGGCCCAGGTGAGGTCGAACCACGCGCCGTGCTGGTGCCACCAGTCGTTGGCGCCGGCGAGCGCCCCCGAGATGCCCGGCAGCACGAGCGAGTAGACGAAGTAGCCCACGATGGCCGCCGGCGAGCTGCGGAAGAGCACGCCGAGCATGAAGCCCATCAGCATGCCGATCGCGTCGGCGAGCACGATCTGGGAGAACTGCGCGGCGGAGATGTTCCACGTCTGGTCGACACCGGCCAGGGCGCTCCCGACCACGTTCCCGATCGCACCGACGCCGAGGGCGAGCACCATCGAGGCGACGCCGACCGCGACCGTGAGCAGCGCCTTCGCGCCGATGACCCGTGCCCGGCTCGGCACGAGCGTGAAAGTCGTGAGCGCGCTGCGCTGGCTCCACTCGCTCGAGACCGAGAGGACCGCGATCATCGGCAGGATCACCGTCATCGGGATGCCGATCGCCGAGGCGAAGGCGTCGTAGTCGATCTGGTCGTCGGGCGCGAAGATGATGACGGCACCGGACGCGATGACGGCCAGGATGCCGATGCTGGCCATCAGCCAGAGGCCTGACCTGGTGTCGAACATCTTGCGCAGCTCGACAGCGAGCACGCGGGTGAAGCCGATCGGGGCGGGCACGGCGCGCTCGCGGGTCGGCGTACGGACATCGGTGGTGCTGAGAGCGGCGGTGGTCATGCCGCTTCTCCTTCCTGGAGGGTGATCTGGTCGCGCTGACTCTCGGCGGTGAGGGCCAGGAACATCTCCTCGAGGCCGGCGCCGTCGGCGGCGCGCAGCTCGATGAGGGGTACGCCGGCCGCGAACGCGGTCTGTCCGACGACGGCGAGCTCCGCCTCGACCAGGAGTGCGCCCCGGTCGCCCGGCGTGTGGCCGATGCCGGCCCGGGTGAGCGCGTGGGCGAGCGTGGCGGTGTCGGCCGCGCGGACCAGCGTCCCGCCCGCGGCGAGCAGCTCGTCCTTCGTGCCCTGGGCGACGATGCGGCCGTTGCCGATGACGACGAGGTCGTCGGCGATGACCTCGATCTCGTGGAGCAGGTGCGAGGAGAGCAGCACGGTGCCGCCGTCGTCGGCGAAGCCGCGCAGCAGGTCGCGCATCCACCGGATGCCGGCGGGGTCGAGGCCGTTCGCGGGCTCGTCGAGGATGAGGACCTCGGGGTCGCCGATGAGGGCGACGCCGATGCCGAGCCGCTGGCGCATGCCGAGCGAGTAGTGGCGCACTCGGCGGCCGGCCTCGCTCTCGGTGAGGCTGACCCGGGCGAGCGTGGCGTCGACGCTGGCCTTGGGCAGCCCCATCGTGCGCTGGGCGATGGTCAGGATCTCCCGCCCGGTGCGGCCGGCGTGCTGGGCGGAGGCGTCCAGCAGGACGCCAACCTCGCGGCCGGGGTTGGGCAGGTCGGCGAAGCGGCGACCGAGGAGGGTGACCGATCCGGAGGTGGCCGGCGTGAGGCCGACCATGACCCGCATGGTGGTGGACTTGCCCGCCCCGTTCGGGCCGAGGAAGCCCGTGACGCGACCGGGCCGGGCGGTGAACGAGACGTCGTCCACGGCCGTGAAGCCGGCGTACTTCTTCGTGAGGGACTCGACGTTGATCATGGCGAGAAGCCTCGCCGGACCGTGCCCTCGCCCGCGTCGGGCAGGGCCCCGGAAGAGACCCTGAGGCGCCCCTGAGGGTGCTCAGGGTCAGAGCCGCTGCACCACTCGGGGATCGGCCCCGGGTCGCAGCCAGCGGACGAGCCAGCGCATCGCGGTCGGGTTGCCGATCTGCGTGCAGCCGGCCGTCGGCGCCCAGCGGTGACCGGGCTTGGAGGTGTGATAGAAGATCCCGCTGCCCTTGCCGGGCACCGGCTTCGCGCCGACCCCGGGGGAGAGGCGCACGTGGTTGTAGTCCACGACCCACCCCCAGCGCATCGACGGCCGGTCGCCGCTGCGCACGCCCGGCACCTCGAGCCAGGTGTTGTAGTTCGCCCCCGCGCGTGAGGTGACGACCGACGTCGCCTTGCGGCGCCGCCACGGCATGGGCCCCGGCGCGTGGGAGCCGGTCGAGAAGGTGATCTTGATGCGATAGACCCCCACGGGGGAGCGGTGGTCGCCCTCCCGCTGCTTGCCCCAGCCCCGGGAGCCGATCGTCGACCGGAACTGCCGCACCAGGTGCCAGCCCGACGTGTCCCTCTGCCAGGCCTGGGTGACGGTGCAGGAGACCTTCCGGCACCAGCGCCGGCTCGAGATGGTCCGCACGACCTGGGTGGTGGTCGTGGGCACGGCGGCGGCGAAGGACGGTCGGTCGGGCTGCAGCGCCAGGGAGGCGCGGGATGCGGCCGGGGCGACGAGGACGAGTGGGAGGAGCAACAGACCGGCGAGAAGCACTCCGAGACGGGTCATGCCCCGGATCGTGTCATCCTGGAGCTCGCTCCGGCACCCCCTTCTGTGGGCGCTGTGGAGGCGCGATTGGGTCTCGGGCAGGCCGCCGGGATAGAGTCCTGCGGTTGCCTTCGGGCAGCGAGGAAGAAAGCCGTGAAACGGCCGCGGACCAAGAGTGCCCCGGTGAACAGGCCCGGGCGCGCCGCGCAGCGAGACGAGAGGAGCCCTCCATGGCGGTTGGAACCGACGCGGAGACCAAGAAGAAGATCATCGCCGAGTACGCCACGACCGAGGGCGACACCGGCTCGCCGGAGGTGCAGATCGCGCTGCTGTCGCACCGCATCGGCCACCTCACCGAGCACCTCAAGCAGCACAAGCACGACCACCACAGCCGTCGTGGCCTGCTGCTGCTCGTCGGCCAGCGTCGTCGTCTGCTCAACTACCTGCAGAAGACCGACATCAACCGGTATCGCTCCATTATCGAGCGCCTCGGCCTGCGCCGATAGTCGACGTCTTGATCTCCGGATAGGCGGTCGCCCCTGGCAGGGGTGGCCGCCTGTTCCGCATTTTGACCAGTTGCCGGATAGTCTGTCTGGCGAAATCCAAGGTCCCATCCTGTGGAGCGAGGCGCTCCACCGCTATGACAAGAGAAGAAAATTGACTGAACCCGTCATCTCTGCCGTCGAGACCGTCATCGACAACGGCAAGTTCGGCAAGCGCACCGTCAAGTTCGAGACGGGCCTCCTGGCCCGCCAGGCCGCCGGCTCGGTGACCGCCTACCTCGACGACGAGACGATGCTGCTCTCGGCCACCACCGTCTCCAAGCAGCCGAAGGACCACTTCGACTTCTTCCCGCTCACGATCGACGTCGAGGAGCGGATGTACGCCGTGGGTCAGATCCCCGGCTCGTTCTTCCGGTCGGAGGGTCGGCCGGGCGAGGACGCGATCCTCACCTGCCGTCTCATCGACCGCCCCCTGCGCCCGACCTTCAAGAAGGGCCTGCGCAACGAGGTCCAGGTCGTCATCACCGTCCTGGCGCTCGACCCCGACCAGCCCTACGACGTCCTCGCGATCAACGCCGCGTCGATGTCCACCCAGCTCTCCGGCCTGCCGTTCTCCGGCCCCGTCGGCGGCGTGCGCGTCGCGCTCATCGAGGGCCAGTGGGTGGCGTTCCCCACCCACAGCCAGCTCGAGGACGCCGTCTTCGACATGGTCGTGGCGGGTCGGGTGACCGACACCGGTGACGTCGCCATCATGATGGTCGAGGCCGAGGCCACCGAGCAGACCTGGGACCTGGTCACCAACCGGGGCAAGCAGGCCCCGACCGAGGAGGTCGTGGCCGGGGGTCTGGACGCGGCCAAGCCGTTCATCAAGCAGCTCTGCGAGGCGCAGAGCGAGCTCGCCAAGCAGGCGGCGAAGCCGGTCGCGGACTTCCCGATCTTCCTCGACTACGAGGACGACGTGTTCGAGGCTGTCGAGTCCGCCGTCGCGACCGAGACCGCCGAGGCGCTGACCATCGCCGGCAAGCAGGAGCGCGAGGAGCGCCTCGACGAGATCAAGGCGTCGCTGCTCGACAAGGTGGCCGGCCAGTTCGAGGGCCGCGAGGGCGAGATCGGTGCCGCGTTCCGCTCGTTGAACAAGAAGCTGGTCCGTGAGCGCGTGCTGCGCGACAAGGTCCGCATCGACGGGCGTGGCCTGGCCGACATCCGGCCGCTCCACGCCGAGGTCGACGTGATCCCGCGCGTCCACGGGTCCGCCCTCTTCGAGCGTGGAGAGACCCAGATCCTGGGTGTGACGACGCTGAACATGCTCAAGATGGAGCAGCAGCTCGACACGCTCTCCCCGGAGAAGTCGCGCCGCTACATGCACAAGTACGTCTTCCCGCCGTTCTCCACGGGTGAGACGGGCCGTGTGGGCTCGCCGAAGCGTCGTGAGGTCGGCCACGGTGCGCTGGCCCGCCGGGCGCTGCTGCCCGTCCTGCCGGGCCGCGAGGAGTTCCCCTACGCGATCCGTCAGCTCTCCGAGGCGATGGGCTCCAACGGCTCGACCTCGATGGGCTCGGTCTGCGCGTCCACGATGTCGCTGCTCCAGGCCGGCGTGCCGCTGAAGGCACCGGTCGCGGGCATCGCGATGGGCCTCATCTCGGGCGAGATCGACGGCGAGACGAAGTACGTCGCCCTCACCGACATCCTCGGTGCCGAGGACGCCTACGGCGACATGGACTTCAAGGTCGCCGGCACCTCGCAGTTCGTCACCGCGCTGCAGCTCGACACGAAGCTCGACGGCATCCCCGCCTCGGTGCTCGCCCAGGCCCTCAACCAGGCCAAGGACGCCCGTCTCGCGATCCTCGAGGTGATGGCCGAGGCCATCTCCGGCCCGGACGAGATGGCGGCGACGGCGCCGCGCGTCATCTCGGTCAAGGTGCCGGTCGACAAGATCGGTGAGGTCATCGGCCCGAAGGGCAAGGTGATCAACCAGATCCAGGAGGACACCGGCGCCACGATCTCGATCGAGGACGACGGCACCGTCTACATCGGTGCGACCGACGGCGCGTCGGCCGACGCCGCCCGTGCCGCGGTCAACGCGATCGCGAACCCGACGATGCCGGAGGTCGGCGAGCGCTACCTCGGCACCGTCGTGAAGACCACCAACTTCGGTGCCTTCGTGTCCTTGCTGCCCGGCAAGGACGGCCTGCTGCACATCACCAAGCTGCGGGCCCTCAACGACGGCAAGCGCGTGGAGTCGGTCGAGGACGTCGTCGAGGTCGGTCAGAAGATCCAGGTCGAGATCGTCGAGATCGACGACCGTGGCAAGCTCTCGCTGGCCCCGGTGGTCGAGGAGGCCGAGAAGTCCGCGGACGAGCAGGAGCAGGCGGCCGACGAGGCCGTCGAGACCGAGGAGTGACGCACCCGCGTGACCTCTCGCAAGACTGAGGCGACGACCGGCCGGCAGCACTCTGCCGGCCGGTCGTCTTCCCGGAAATCGGCGCCGACGTCCGCCTCCGGCGCCATCCAGCGCGTCGGCACCACGGTCACCCTCGAGGAGAGCCCCGGCTCCGTCGTACGCCGCACCGTGCTGCCCGGCGGGCTCCGGGTGCTGACCGAGCAGATGGCCGGCGTGCGCTCCGCGGCGGTCGGGGTCTGGGTCGGTGTCGGCTCGCGTGACGAGACCGGCCGTCTCCACGGTGCGTCGCACTTCCTCGAGCACCTGCTCTTCAAGGGCACCTCGGAGCGTTCGGCGCTCGACATCTCGCTGGCGCTCGACGCCGTGGGTGGGGAGTTCAACGCCTTCACGGCGAAGGAGTACACCTGCTTCCACGCCCGCGTGCTCGACGCGGACCTGCCGCTCGCGATCGACGTGCTCGGCGACATGATCACCTCGTCAGCCCTGACCTCCGACGACGTCGAGGCCGAGCGCGACGTGATCCTCGACGAGATCGCGATGCACGACGACGACCCCGACGACGTGGTGCACAACCTGTTCGCCGCCCAGGCGTTCGGGGAGGACTCACCACTCGGCCGCGGGATCGCCGGCACGACCGAGTCGATCGAGGGCCTCAGCCGCGACCAGATCCGGCGGTTCTACAAGAAGCACTACCGGCCCGCCAACATGGTCGTGTCGGCCGCGGGCAACCTCGATCATGCGACCGTCGTCCGGCTCGTGCGCAAGGCGTTCGGGCGCGGTGGCTTCCTCTCGGGCAGCGAGACGCCGGTCCCGCCGCGCACCGGCCGCCCGGTGCGGCTCACGTCCGGCTGTGTCACCGTCTCCAAGCCCTTCGAGCAGGTCAACCTGGTGCTCGGCATGGGCGGCCTCGCGCGCGACGACGAGCGACGCTTCGCGCTGTCCGTGCTCACCACCGCGCTCGGCGGCGGCACGTCGTCGCGGCTCTTCCAGGAGGTCAGGGAGCGACGCGGCCTGGCCTACTCCGTCTACTCCTTCACCAGCGCCCACGCCGAGGCGGGGCTGGTCGGGGTCGCGGTAGGCTGCCTGCCCTCCAAGGTCGACGACGTGCTGAAGGTCGTGCGCTCGGAGTTCGCGACGCTAGCGCGCGACGGCATCACCGCCGAGGAGCTCGTCGTCGGCAAGGGGCAGCTGCGTGGCGGTCTCGTGCTCGGTCTCGAGGACTCCGCCTCGCGCATGTCGCGGCTCGGCAAAGCCGAGCTGGTGCACACCGACCTGCTCTCCCTCGACGAGGTGCTCTCCCGCATCGACCTCGTCACCCTGGAGGAGTGCCAGGCCGTCGCGGCCGAGGTCTTCTCCGGCGCCGAGATCCTCGCCGTCGTCGGCCCCTGAGACGCTACTTGCGCCCGATGATGCCGATGACCGCAGGCTGCTTCTGGTCGACGACGGAGACCCGGAATCCGGCGCCGACGAGCGCCTTCGAGGTGTTCTCGACCATCAGCGGGACGTCCTCGCGGCGGGTCGACTCGTAGAAGATGTTGACCGTCCCGCCGGGGAGGAGGCGTTCGTAGAGCAGCGCGACCTCGTCGGCCGCCTCGCGCACCCAGAACAGGTTCACGTTGAACGCGAAGACCTTGTTGAGCCGCTTCACGGGCACGCGCAGGGTGGCCAGGTCGATCTGACGGACGGTCAGGCGACCGGCTTCGACGAACTTCGCGCAGCGCCGCTTCGTGCGGTCCACCCCGGACTCGGACCGGTCGATCGCGAAGAGCTTGCCGGTCTCCAGCCTGCTGCAGATGAGCTCGGCTCCCGCGCCGGGGCCGCAGCCCACCTCGAGGATGTGGTCGTTGGGATGGACGTCGATGAAGTCCACCGCCCAACGGATCCGCGCCGGAATCGTCTGCACTGGCATGGTCTCAGACTGCCAGATCCCACCAGCCCTCGGTGCCAGCGGCTCCCCTTCCGGACAACGCAGCGTGCCCACCGAGTAGGTTTCACTGTCGTGAACGATGCCCTGACCAAGGTCGGCGTGCTGGGCGCGCGCGGCAAGCTCGGCTCCGCGATCGTGGCCGGCCTCGAGGCCTCGGACGAGGTGGAGCTGGTTGCCCGCATCGGCAGCGCCGACCCGCTGGAGAGTCTCATCGAGAGCGGCGCCGAGGTCGTCGTCGACGTCACGACGCCCGACGCCGTCATGGGCAACCTGGAGTTCTGCGTGAGCCACGGCATCCATGCCGTGGTGGGCACGACGGGCTTCGACGACGCGCGCATCGACACCCTGCGCGGATGGCTGGCCGGCGCGCCCGGCGTGGGGGTCCTCATCGCACCGAACTTCTCGGTCGGCGCGATCCTCATGATGCGGTTCGCCGCTCAGGCCGCGCCGTTCTTCGAGTCCGTCGAGGTCGTCGAGCTGCATCACCCGACGAAGGCCGACGCGCCGTCAGGGACGGCCCGGCGTACGGCGGAGCTGATCGCTGCGGCCCGCCGCGAAGCCGGCGTCGGGCCCGTGCCCGACGCGACGAGCATGCAGCTGGACGGGGCCCGCGGGGCCGTGGTCGACGGCATTCACGTGCACGGGCTCCGGATCCGTGGGCTCGTCGCGCATCAGGAGGTCATCCTCGGCGGCGTGGGGGAGACACTCACGATCCGGCACGACTCGTTGGACCGCGCGGGCTTCGTCCCCGGCGTGCTGGCCGGCGTACGCGGCGTCGCCGATCACCCCGGGCTCACGATCGGCCTGGAGCACTACCTGGACCTGTGACGGGCTCGGGCTGTTTCAGGCTCCGGTTGTGACGGGCTCGCCGTGTGACGGGCCCGAAACCCTGTCGTAACCCCGTCGGGGCGCCGCGGTAACAGCCTCCCCCTAGCGTCGGCGCCGTGGCAGCCGAGGAGCACATCGCAACAGGAGTCGCGCCGCTCGATCTGGCGGTGGCGTTCCCCGTCGGAACCGACGTCGTCGCCCTGGCGCGGGCGTGGTTCGCCGACGCTGAGCAGCTGCGCGCGCCCGCTGCGGCTGCCGCACCGCGGCTGGTCGGTGCCCGTTTCGGCGCTCGTGGGCCGTCCGCCGCCACCACGATGGTGCCCGGGCAGACGCGGATCACCGGCGGAGCGTGCCTGCGGGGGCCGCTGCCGCGGTCAGCCGTGGCTGTCCCTCTTCCCGCTGGTCTCGACGACGTCTACGCGCTCGAGGGCGCGGAGGCCGGCGCCCCGCTCGTCAGCTGGCTGGTCGCGGCGGCGCGGAGGGCCGGGGGAGCGGTCGTCGACGGGGCAGGACGGGTCCTCACGCCTGCGCAGGACGAGCTCGTCGACCTCACCGTCTACTCCGCGACGGCTGACCCCGCCCCCGTGGTGCTCGGCTGCGTGCGCTCGGTCGCACCTCTCATGCGGGAGGTGGACCCGGTCGGGCAGGAGACGTTCCGGCTGGCCTTCGAGACGCCGTACGACGGCACCGTCGCCGTCTCCCTCGCCCACCGTGCCGAGCTGCCGGTGGTGCTCGGCTCGCGCGAGGGTGCGACCGACGGACCGAACGCCTACGCCGTGACCTGGACCGCGCCCGACGGTGCCGCCGACGATCCGACGTCCGTCGTGGGCCGCATCGCGCGCGAGAGGGTCGTTCCCCTCATCAGCCGGCTCGCCCTGGCGATCCAGACGAGCGCCGGCGGCACGGTCGTCGACGCGGGCGGGTTCGTGGTCCCCCTGGACGAGCTGAGGCGCCGCGCGTCGCGCTGAGCGCCGCGGGGCCCGACCCTAGGCGTCCGGCTGGACCTCAGGCTGGACCTCCGGCTGGCACCGACGTGAGGTCGGTGTGCAGGCGGATCTCCTTCAGCGGAGCCCCGGAGGGGGACTCGAGCGTGCGATGCGCCCCGTCGGCCGCCCACCCGGCGCCCGTCAGGAAGGCTCGTAGCGTGTCGTCGGTCGAGGACACCCAACAGACCGCCCGGCTGAACCGGTCCGCCGCGAGCGTCTCGGCCGCCGCCTGCAGGAGCCGCGAGCCGTGTCCCTGCCCGAGCTGCCCCGGATCCACCGTCAGCTCGGCGACCTCCCCATCGCGCAGCGGGTCGCAGTCCGGATCGGTGGCCGGACCCGTGATCACGAGGCCGACCACCTCGGCGTGCGCCAGCGCCACGAGCACGCGTTGGCGGGCGTCCGGAGCCTGGACGAGCGAGGCACGCCAGGCGGCGGCCGCAGACTCCACCGCCTCCGGCCCGGAGGGAAGCTCGGACGCGGCCAGCACGTCGGCGTACCGGTGCTGCCAGGCCCGCAGCTGAAGCGCCGCGATGGCGGAGGCGTCGTCGGCCCAGGCGACGCGGACGCTGACGTCGGAGGTGCTCACCTGACGATCCTGCCGCATCGATCTGTCAGTAGTGTCGGCGCCATGGAGATCCGCAACCTCGGCAAGAGTGGTCTGAAGATCTCGGCGATCGCCTACGGCAACTGGGTCACCCACGGTTCCCAGGTCGAGGAGGACGCCGCGCTAGCTTGTGTGCGGCGTGCGCTGGAGTCGGGCATCACGACCTTCGACACCGCCGACGTGTATGCCGACACCCGCGCCGAGGAGGTCCTCGGCAGGGCGCTGGCCCCCGAGCGGCGCGAGGGTCTCGAGATCTTCACGAAGGTCTACTGGCCGACCGGCCAGAAGCGGCACAACGACAGCGGCCTCTCCCGCAAGCACATCATGGAGTCGATCGACGGCTCGCTGCGCCGGCTCGGCACGGAGTACGTCGACCTCTACCAGGCCCACCGCTTCGACCACGAGACGCCGCTCGAGGAGACGATGGAGGCCTTCGCCGACGTCGTTCGCAGCGGCAAGGCGCTCTACATCGGGGTGTCCGAGTGGACCGCGGAGCAGATCAGTGCCGGTCACGCCCTCGCGCGGGAGCTTCGGATCCCGTTCGTGTCGAACCAGCCGCAGTACAACATGCTCTGGCGCGTCATCGAGGCCGAGGTCGTCCCCGCTTCGGAGGAGCTCGGCATCGGTCAGATCGTGTTCTCGCCGATCGCCCAGGGCGTGCTCACCGGCAAGTACAAGCCCGGTGAGCCTGTCCCGGCCGGCTCACGCGCCACGGACGACAAGGGTGGCGCGCGCTTCGTCAGCCGTTGGCTCGACGACGACATCCTGGAGAGGGTGCAGCGGCTGCAGCCGTTGGCCGACCAGGCCGGGCTCTCGCTCGCTCAGCTCGCCGTCGCGTGGGTCCTGCAGAACCCGAACGTCTCCGCCGCGATCGTCGGCGCCAGTCGGCCCGAGCAGGTCAGCGAGAACGTCAAGGCGGCCGGGGTCACCCTCGAGGCCGACCTGCTGAAGGCGATCGACGACGTGCTCGGCGACGCCGTCGTGCGGGACCCGAGCATGACCGTCTCGCCGGCCAAGCGACCGTAGGAGCGCGTACGGCGAGCGGACGCAGATGTCCGCCTCGCTGAGAAAGCCCCGAACGGCTGGTGAGAGGGCCCGGGTGCGGGAGGGCGCGTTCATCCGGGTGACCGCCTTCGCAGAGCCGGCTTGTCGCCCCTTGCGCATAGTCTCCCGGGTGTTTCCTCCTCCGCCGCTTTGCGGGGAGCTTCGCTGGGCCTCCGCTGTCGGCTCTGCGCCGTGGAACCTGGCCAGTTCTCGTCCCCAGTGAAGGTTCAGACGTCGCCTTCCACAGGCGTTTCGATCGGCCCAACGGATTGTCGGTGGCCTCTGATTGGCTTGTGCCATGTCGATCTCGGAACCGCTCGCTCCGCCGCCCGACGGCGGACCAGATCACGCGTCGGAGCGTGATCTGGAGGCGGGTCTCGATCGCAACGCCAACCGCCTCCCCGATCACGAGCCTCGTCCCCAGGGCGACGCCAAGCGCGGCTCGGAGTGCGACGACGAGCGAGCCGACGATCGAGATGGGGATGGCGTCCGCGACTGGGACGCGGACGGGGGACGCGACAACGGCGATGTCGCCGAGGCCGAGGCCGCCGAGGGCGCTTCACCCCTGCCGAACGACATGGATTGGCCGGTCCCGTCGGATGAGAACGCGCCCCCACCCAGCAATGAGGACCCGCCGCCGCCTGAGGAGTGCCCACCCCCGCCGCCGGACGAGGAGGGTGGGTCATGGGACTCCAGTGGCGAGCTGTTGGAGGCCTTCACCGCCGCCCAGCGGCGTGAGGCCCGCGAACAGGTCCGCAAGCTCCAGGTCGCGGTCGACTACTGCGCCTTCAACTCCCACGACTCCCGCCATCCCGCCGCCCGCCTGCCCGGCACCGAAGGCACCATGGCCCTGGCCGGGGACGGCGCCCCAGAGGTCGCCGAGTTCGCGGTGGTCGAGTTCGGTGCCGTGGCCGGGATGTCGACCGATGCCGCCCGCCTCTATCTGGGCCGCTGCCTCGAGGTCGCCCACCGACTGCCCTTCACCTGGCACGCCGTCCGAACCGGCCGGCTCCCGGTCTGGCGGGCGTTGCGGATCGCCGAGCACACCATGACCCTGCCGCCACACGTCGCGGCCCATGTCGATGCCGCCGTGGCTCGCATCGCCGGACGGGTCGGACCGGTCGTGCTCAAACGCATGGTCGAGGAAGCCCTCGCCGCCCTCGATCCCGACGCCACCAAGAAGGCCGAGGCCCAGGCCGCCGAGAAACGCCACGCCACCATCACCCACGAGAAGGCCGGCGACCAGCACGGTGCCGCCACCGTCACCATCGGACGTCTCGACGCTGTCCTCGACCCCGCCGACGCCCTGGATCTGGACGCCACACTCGCCGACTACGCCGCCGACCTGGCCACCGCCGGCGACACCCGCACCCTCGACGTGCGCCGCTCCACCGCCCTGGGCATGTTGGCCCGCGGCGAGACCGTCGACCTGCCCGAGGGGGCCGAGCCCCGCCGCCGCCAGGTCGTCCTCCACATCCACCTCGCCCAAGCCGCCCTCACCGGCACCGGCCACAGCAACGGCTGCGTCGGCCCCGGCAACGGGCGCGATGCCGACGCGGACGAGCTGATCGGGATGTTGCACAGCCACACCGGCTACCCGCTCGGAATGGTCACCGTCGACCAGGTCCGGGACTGGTGCGGCAGCACCAGCACGGGGCAGATCATCGTCAAACCGGTCCTCGACCTCGCCGAGACCCTCCGCTCGACCGGCTATGAGCCCTCCGACCGCGTCCGCGACCACGTTTTCGCGACAAATCCGACGTGCGTCTTCCCGTTCTGCGACCGGCCGTCGTTGAAGCTCGACATCGACCACATCGAGCCTTACGACGAGAAGAAACGAACGCGCGACAAGCTCGATGAACGGGGCAGGCCAGGCAAGGCCGCCGAGCCCGACAAGCCTGGGACCCCCGACGACACCGAGGCACAGACCACGACCGACAACCTCGCGCCTCTGTGCAGACGTCACCATCGGGTCAAGACCTTCGGCAACTGGAGCTACCTGCGGCTCGGCCCCGGCGAATACCTCTGGACCAGCAGATACCGCTACCAGTGGATCACCGACGCCGACGGCACTCGCAGAGTCGAGTCACAACCACCCAAGGATGACCGACCCGACCCGGGGCGACCGAGCGCGCCCTGACGACCTCAGCGGCGATCGACCCCAGGGGCGAGCGACCTCAGCGGTAAGTGTCGGGAAGCTGCTGCCCGATGCGCACCTGCGGCTTCGGCATGCGCAGGAACCGCAGCTGCAGCGTGCGCACGACCGCGTAGTAGGTCAGCCCCTTGGTCGTCACGTCGGGGAAGCGCCGCTTGAGCTGCCGGTGCAGACCCATGCGGAGCCAGACCAGGTTGCCGACGACGGCGAGCAGCATCAGGGTCATGAAGGCGTTGGCGAACCAGGCCAGGCTGCTGTTGCCTGACCAGCCGAGCACCATCGTCACGACGAGGAGCGGCAGGATGAGCTCGGCGATCGTGAACTTGCTGTCGACGTAGTCACGCGTGAAGCGGCGTACAGGCCCCTTGTCGCGAACCGGCAGGAAGCGCTCGTCTCCCGTCTTCATCGCCTCGCGCGTGCGCTGGCTGGACTCGTAGCGAGCGTTGCGCGAAGCCGCCGACTGCTCCTTGCGCGTCCGCGGGGTCCGGACGCGCGCCATCCGTGCGGCCTCCGCCTCCTTGCGGCTGGGCGTCGGGCGCCCCTTGCCACCATCCTTGATGGTGGTCTCGTCGACGACGGCGGTCTGGGACTTGCGACGGAACACTGCGGGGCCTTCTCCAGGAGGACATCTCGTACGTCGTCCAGGGTAGTGGTTGTGCCGGGACCCGCCACATCGTTCGGTCGCGCCCGGTTGTGCTCCCGCCGTAGGGTGAGGTCACATCATCGATACTCCGTGAGAGGCAACCGAACCGCCATGAGCCTGTGGAGCCGTTTCTCCCTGATCTTCAAGTCGAAGGCCAGCCGCGTCCTCGACCGCGCCGAGGACCCACGCGAGACGCTGGACTACAGCTACCAGAAGCAGCTCGACCTTCTCGCCAAGGTGCGCCGCGGCGTCGCGGATGTCGCCACCAGCCGCAAGCGGGTCGAGCTGCAGCTCAACCAGCTCAACCAGCAGTCCACGAAGCTCCAGGAGCAGGCTGAGAAGGCCATCGGACTGGGCCGCGAAGACCTCGCCCGAGAGGCCCTGACCCGCAAGTCGGGGCTGACCAGCCAGATCGCCGACCTCAAGACCCAGCACGACGCGCTCCAGGCGGAAGAGGAGAAGCTCACCCTCGCCCAGCAGCGTCTGCAAGCACGGGTCGAGGCCTTCCGGACGCGCAAGGAGACCATCAAGGCGACCTACACGGCGGCCGAGGCGCAGACGAAGATCAACGAGGCGCTCACCGGCATCGGCGACGAGCTGGGCGACGTCGGTGCGGCGATCCAGCGCGCCGAGGACAAGACCGCGCAGATGCAGGCGCGTGCCGGAGCGGTCGACGAGCTGATCGCCTCCGGCGCGCTCGACGACGTCACCTCGCTCAACAAGGGCGACGACATCTCCCGTGAGCTCGAGGCGATGAGCTCCCAGTCGGACGTCGAGGCCGAGCTGGCGCGCCTCAAGAGCAAGACCTCGGGCCAGGAGCTCCCCGCCACCGACGTCCCTGAAGCCCTCGAGTCGGGCCCCATCCTCGACGCCACCCCCGAGGACGCGACCGCCCAGAAGCCCGACCAGCAGTAGCAGCCGCCCGCCCGCATGGGCGGGCGGGCAGCTGCGTCGTTGACGGACCTGTCAGTCCTGGTCAGGCGACGGGATCGCGCCGCCGGGCACCTGCGACGGGGCGTAGACCTGGGAGTCGCCGGGGTAGGGCACCTTCCAGTCGTGCGAGGCATACCAGGTGTAACGGTTCATCAGCTCTGGCGCAGCAGCGTCGGCGTGGGCGCCATTGCCGGTGAGCTTCTGCTGCTTCTTCCAGGCGTTCCACTGCCCCGCGACGTTGGTCTCGGCGTCGGGCACGGCAGTCTGCTTCTGGACCTCGGCGTTCAGCTTTGCAGCCGCGGGACCGGTGAGCCCGAGCGTGTCGGGGCCGCAGGCGGGGGCCGTGGCGACGCCTTCGGTGAGCGGGATCCGGTTCGGCACGGCGTCGAACGGCGTGTAGTCGGGGGTGGAGGTGAACGCGCCGAACATGGGCGTGGCCGCCGCGACCCGCTGGTTCAGGGGCTCGGCGCCGAGGATCTGCTCGATCGTGCGGACCATGGTGATCTGCGAGTAGAAGTGGCTGTCGACCGCTCCGTGCTTGGCCCAGGGGCTGATGACCTGGATTGGCGCGCGGTGGCCGTCGACGTGGTCGGCGCCGTTCTGGCTGTCGTCCTCGACCACGAAGATGACCGAGTCCTTCCAGTACTTCGAGTGCGAGATCTCATCGACGATCTGACCGACGGCGAGGTCGCCGTCCGCGACCTGGGCCCGCGGGTCCGCCGTGCCGCCGGTGTGGTCGCTCGAGAGCCACATCATGTTGAAGTTCGCGGGACCGTTCGCACGGAAGTCCTGCTTCCAGATCTGCGCACGGTAGATGTCCGGGATGGCTGTGTCGAACGGCGGCGAGGTGGGGTTGGTGATGTCGTTGAGCGATGGGATGACCGACCCGTAGTTGCCCTTGAGGCCGGGAGCGGTCAGCTGGGCGGGGTCGCCGCCTGACTGGACGCTGGTGGCGGCGCAGTAGTACTGCTGCCACGTGCTGCCGGCCGGCTTGCCCTCGGTGTAGAGGAACTCGCCGAAGTTGCGGGCGGTCTTGCCGGCGTCCTGGATCGCCGTCCACAGGAAACCGGAGCGCTGGTGACCGAGCACGTCCTCCTCGGTGTCGTAGGAGCGGGTGTACTCGCCGGCGCTGGACTCGGTGTACTCCGGGTTGTCGCCCTGCATGATCCAGTTGTGACCCTCGGCGGAGTTGGTGCCGATGTCGTAGGCGTTGTCGTAGAGCCCGAACTGCCGCGCCAGCGCATGCTGGTTGGGCGTCACCTGCTCGCCGAACTGGGCCAGCGTCGCGTCACCGTTGCCCTGGGGCATGTCGCCGTAGACCTGGTCGTAGGTGCGGTTCTCCTTGACCAGCATGAAGACGTGCTTGATGGTCGACGGGTCGCCGATGCGCGTGGGCACGGCCACGGCGGGGACGTGCTCGGCACGGTTGCCGTTGGCGTGCTTGACGTCGGTGTCGGCGTCGCCCCAACCGTTCGAGGCGAAGACCTGCGGTGTGTAGGTGTCGCGGATCGCCCCGTCGCTCGGAGGCGTGAACCGCGTGAGCGACGCCGTCGTGCCGTGCGTCCCGTGTCCGGTGGCCTTGGTCGTGCCGGTGCCCGCGTTGAAGGTCAGCAGCGGGCCGCGGGCGTCGATGCCGCGGGTGTTGGTGACGACGACCTGTCCGTCCGCCTCGGCGACGGCGGTCGGGTAGTAGTCGGTGGGGACCAGGCCGACGAAGTCGACCGGGGACTGCGGGTCGCCGTGGTAGCGGTAGACGGCCACGGCGTTCGCCCGCCCGAGGCTGACCAGCAGGTGGCCGTCCTGGGTGAGGGTGATGCCGTTGGGCTGGTAGCCGACCTTCGCGGCCGACCACGGCTGGGTGTTGATGGTCTGCACGACCTTGTCGGTGGCGGTGTTGACGACCGAGACGGTGTCGTCGTTGGTGTTGGCGACGAACAGCGCACGGCCGGCGACGTGGAGCGCCGTGGGGTGGAGCCCGACCTCGATGGAGCCGACGGCCGCGGACGGCGCAGCGGTGTCGATGACGCTGAGCGTGCCGGTGGTCGACGTCCCGCGGTATCCGTCGGAGGGGACCGCCGTGCCGTAGGAGTCCATCGTCGAGTCGCCGGCGGCTGCCGGGCGGCCGCCCTCATTGCTGACGTAGAGCTTGTCGCCGACCAGCGCGAGCTGGCGCGGCGCGATGCCCACGGTCCACGACGGGCCGATGGCACCGGTGGTGGCGTCGATGGCGACGACGCGGTTCTGGCCGTTGACGGCGACGTACAGGGTCTTGCCGTCGGCGGCGTAAGACGACGCGCCGGTGAGGGCCTGCTGGCCGCTGACGGCCGGGATGGCGACCTTCACGCCTGTGCCGAGTGTGCCGTCGGCGTTGACCGGGAAGCGGGTCAGGCCGGTGGCGTTGGGCATCCACAGGACGGTGCCATCGGGGGAGTACGTCGGACCCTCCTGGCCGACGGTGTTGTCGGCGAGCCGTGCGTTCACGCCGGACGCGGTCCCACCGCGCCAGATGAGCTTGTCGGTGCTCAGGTCGAAGATCTGCAGCGAGACCGAGCGGTCGGTGCTGGTGGCGGCGAGGTAGCGGCCGTCGGGGCTGACGGTGGAGGCCATGAACTTGCCGTACTCGGTGACGAGTCGGTCGCCGATCGGCTTGATGGTCTGGTCGGCCGAGACCTGCAGCCCGTTGGCGTACTCGGTGCCGACCCGGTTGTCGTCGAAGATCGCGGTGGTGCCGTAGGCGACACCGGTGCCGGCGACCGCGAGAGCCGCAGTGCTGGCGACGGCAAGGCGGAGCTTGTGCTTGCTGAGGAGCCCGAGGCGGACATCCGATACGCGTCTGCGCTGGCGCGTCACGTGCATGATGGACGTGGTTCCCTTCTCAATGCGGGTCGAGCAGGTCGACGGAGCCGTCGAGCTGCCAGAGGGGGTTGGGTGCGTCGCCGTGGGGCGTTCGCACGCTGAAGTAGCCGTTCACCTCCTTCGGTCCGTCTCCGTCGGCGACGTAGCGCCCATCGGCGGTCACGTCGAGCTGGTAGATCGCCGAGCCCACCGCGGCCGAGCCGGGGAGGTGCCACGACACGACGCAGCGCCAGTCGTGGCCGGCGCCGTGGTCGTCGACGAGAGGGCCGCCCCTGTCGCAGTCGGCGCTGGCGGCCAGCTGCCGCTCGGTGACGGCGGGTCGGTGGAGCTGCTCGGTCTGCAGCCGGTAGAGATGCCCGAACGACGTCGCCAACGACGCGTCGAGCTTGTCCTTCTCGATGCCGGAGCCGTGTGCGGGCGTCGCGATCGCTACGACACAGGCGGTCAGCGCGACCAGGCCGGTCAGGGGGAGCACCGCGGCGGCGAGGGTGCGGCGGCCGGCGCCGTCATACGCCAGGTCGGTGAAGTCGCGCCGCAGGAACAGGACGGAGGCGAGTCCCGTCGCGAACACGGCCCACACGAGGCTCACGCCGACGCTGATGAGCAGCGGGCCCGTCTGCACCGGTTCGGTGAAGAGGCCGCGCCAGGCCAGGAAGGCGTTGCTCGGCAGGGCCAGTCGGACGGCGATCGGGACGGGCAGCAGGAGGGCGAGGTCCATCGCCAGTGCGAGCACCGCCGGCACCAGCAGCCCCATCGGCGAGCGGCCGAGCACCACGGAGCCGAGGAACCCGACGGAGGCGAAGGCGCATGTCGGCGCGAGGATGCAGAGCCAGGCGAGTACGACGACCCGGGCGGCGTCGCCCGTGCTGAGCAGGTGCCCGTCCAGGCCGACGAGCGGGTGGCTGCCGGCGGCCGCCATGCCGCCGACGATGCTCGAGGCCGCCAGCCCGCCGATCATGGCGACCACGACCGACACGCTGGCGAGCACCTTGGCGATGAAGATCCGCCGCGGTGAGCGGACGGCGACGAGGAGGTGCCGCCAGGTGCCGAGCCGGTCCTCGGAGGCGAAGACATCCCCGGCGACGAGCGACGTGAGCAGGGGGAGTCCCCAGCTGCAGGCGAAGGCGAGCACGACCAGAGACCCCGCCCAGCCGGTGGCGAGCATCCAGCGCCCGAAGACCGTGTCGGTCGGCAGCGACGACTGGTGGCTCACGACCGCCACGAAGCCGCCGGGAGCGACCCAGCAGGCGAGCAGGACCAGTCGGATCCGCCACTGGGACAGGAGCTTGGCGAGCTCGAAGCGGTAGCCCGGGAGAAGTGACGCCGGTCGAGCGGGCTCCGGCCCCGCGGACGTGGGAACCATCGGCAGGGTGGCGGTCACGAGGCCTCCTCGGCGGCAACATCAGAGGCATCATCGGGGGCATCATCGGGGGCAGCATCGGAGACAGCATCGATGCCGGTCAGCGCCAGGAACGCGGCCTCGAGGGGCGCCACCACGGGCGTGAGCTCGCGGACGGCGACACCGGCGTCCACCAGGCGGACGACGAGGTCGTCGAGGGAGGCGACGGCGCCGCGGACGACCAGCGAGTCCTGGTGCCGCCGGACGATGTCTGCCACGACTCGCAGTCCGGGCGTGGCGGCCGCGACGTCGCGCGCGGCCGCCGGGTCGGAGGTGAGCACGCGATAGTCGAGGTCTCCGCTCTCCATCGCGAGCTTGGCGATCGGTCCGGCGAAGGCGACGCGGCCGCCCGCGAGGATCGTGACCTCCGAGCACAGGGCGGCGAGGTCGTCCATCCGGTGACTGGAGAGGATGACGGCGACACCGTCGTCGGCGAGCCTGCGGATGACGCGGTGGACGTGATGCTTCCCCGCCGGGTCCAGCCCGTTCGCCGGCTCGTCGAGGATCAGCACACGCGGTCGGTCGATCAGCGCGGCCGCGAGCCCCAGCCGCTGCCGCATGCCGAGTGAGAAGCCGCGCACCCGGTCGTCGGCGACGTCGGCGAGCCCGACCTGGTCGAGCGCGGCCGCGACCGCAGGCCCGCCGTCCCTCCGAGAGCCCCGCAGGCGCATGAGCGCGCCGAGGTTCTGCCGCGCGGTCAGCGAGGGGTAGAGGCCGGGGCCGTCGACGAAGCCGGCGACACCAGGGAGCACGGAGAGCATCCGGCCGACCGGCGTGCCGAGGACCTCGAGTGTGCCGGCGTCAGGGACCGCGAGGCCCAGCAGGAGGCCGAGAAGGGTGGTCTTGCCGGCTCCGTTGGGGCCGACGAGGCCGTGGACGTGGCCCGCCCAGATGTCCAGGTCGACGCCGTCGAGGGCGACCACCTCGCCATAGGTCTTGGTGATCCCGCGAGCCCGAACTGCGGGGTTCTGCTCCATCCCGAGTGCCTTTCCTTTGCGAACAACAGGAAAGCTATGGAGCGCGTGTGACCGGCACGAAGGCCGAAAGCAAAACGATCGGTGAACCCATGACGCACGGTCGGGGAGATCGCCGGGTGCATCGGTTGCGGGATCGGGGAGACTTGCCTCATGGCACGCACACGGTTCGTGGGAGACCCGGGCCTCTCCGCGCGGATGACGCTGGTGATGGCTCTTCTCGGGTCCCTCTTCGTCGCGCTCATCGTGATCCTGATGAGCCTCTTCTGGAACTCGAGCCCGGGCATCGCGGTGCTCATCGGACTCGCCGGCCTCGGGGTGGCGTGGTGGCAGTGGTACTCCTCCGACACCCTGGCCATGCGGGCGATGCGCGCCCGCGAGGTGTCCCCGCAGGAGGCGCCCGAGCTGCACGGCATGATCGAGCGCCTCTGCGTGCTCGCCGACATGCCGAAGCCGCGGGTGGGCATCGCTGACACCGACATGCCCAACGCCTTCGCCACGGGGCGCTCGCCGAACCGCTCGGTCGTCGTGGTGACGACCGGGATCCTGCGTCGGCTCAACGCCGAGGAGCTCGAGGGCGTGCTGGCGCACGAGCTCTCCCACGTCGCTCACCGCGACGTGCTCGTCATGACCGTCGCGTCGTCGGCGGGCATCGTGGCCGGCATGCTGACCCGAGGCGCGCAGTACGGCGCCTTCTTCGGCGGCGGACGTCGCGACAACCGGGACAACAACGGGCTCCCGATCTGGCTGATCGTGCTCGTCGTCAGCCTCGTGGTCTACGCCGTCAGCTTCATCCTGCTGCGCCTCCTCTCGCGCTACCGCGAGCTGTCGGCCGACCGCGCCGGCGCGCAGCTCACCATGAAGCCGCGTGCGCTCGCCAGCGCGCTGCAGAAGATCACCGGCGAGATCAACCAGATCCCGAACGCCGACCTGCGCCAGTCGCAGGCCATGAACGCGTTCTTCATCGCCCCCGCCGTCAGTGGGCTCTCCCTCAAGACCCTCACCTCGACCCACCCCTCGCTCGAGCAGCGCCTCGAGCAGCTGGCACGGATCGAGGCCGAGCTCGGCAGGCCCAGCGCCTGATGGGCCTCTGGGACACCATCACGGGCCGTTCGCGGCCCAAGCAGGCGAAGCTCGACGCGCTCTTCCACGTGCCGAGCGCGGCCATCACCCTGCAGACGGCGCTCGGGCGCACGCCGACCGGCGACGGTGCGGTCTGCTACCGCGGCGCGGCCGGCGCGGGCTTCGCCACGACCCAGGCCGACCTGGTCAGTCTGGTCTCGTCGGGGCCCGAGGCCCCGCGCGTGACGACCAGCACCGACGAGTTCGGGTTCACCTGGCTCGAGGTCGACAACGACCCGATCGACCCCGCCAACCCTGACCTCACGTCGCTGTGCACCGACCTGCATGCGGTGAACTCGACGCTCGAGGAGCAGGGGTATGGTCCCGGGCTGCTGTGCTCGCTCGTGCCGTTCACCGGCGCGGACGGGCGCCGAGTGGGACTCGTCTACCTCTACAAGCAGGGCACGTTCTACCCGTTCGCCCCCGCTGCTGGCGGCCACGGCGGTCAACAGCGCGACAACCTGCTCGAGCTCCAGGTGCGCGACACGCTGGCCGGCGAGCTTCCGATGGAGGCCGACCTCAGCCGCTGGCTGGCGATCTGGGGCGCCCCGGGACTCTGAGGCAGGGTCCACAGATGCTTCACAGACTTCTCACAGATTGCGAGGAGACTGTAGAGCCATGACCGACGCCGAGACCCTGTCCCGCCCCGACGGCTCCCCGCTGCGGGTCCTCGTCGTCGACGACGAGGTCAACATCGCCGAGCTGATCGGTCTGGCGCTGCGCTACGAGGGCTGGCAGGTCCAGACGGCGCACACGGGCACCAAGGCGGTGGCCGCGGCCAAGGAGTTCGAGCCCGACGCGGTCGTGCTGGACATGATGCTGCCCGACTTCGACGGCCTCGAGGTGCTGCGCCGCGTGCGGACGACCCAGCCCGACCTTCCCGTCGTCTTCCTCACCGCCAAGGACGCCGTCGAGGACCGGGTCGCGGGGCTGACGGCGGGTGGCGACGACTACGTCACGAAGCCGTTCTCGCTCGAGGAGGTCGTCGCCCGGCTGCGGGGCCTGATGCGGCGTGCCGGCGCACGGCGGCAGGCGTCCAGCTCGGTGCTCACCGTCGGCGACCTGCGGCTCGACGAGGACAGCCATGAGGTCTTCCGCGGCGAGGACGAGATCAGCCTGACGGCGACGGAGTTCGAGCTGCTGCGCTACCTGATGCGCAACCAGCGTCGCGTGCTGTCGAAGGCCCAGATCCTCGATCGCGTGTGGAACTACGACTTCGGTGGCCAGGCCAACGTGGTCGAGCTCTACATCTCCTACCTGCGCAAGAAGATCGACGCCGGCCGGCCGCCGATGATCCACACGCTGCGTGGGGCGGGCTACGTGCTCAAGCCGGCCACCTGATGAGGCTCTTCGCCACGCTCACCTCGCGGCTGGTGGTCACGGCCGTCGCCCTCGTGGCCCTGGTGTGCCTGCTCATCGGCACGGTCACGACGGTCGCGATGCGCAAGCAGCTGATGGACCGCCTCGACGGCGACGTACGCTCCCTCGCCCACCCGGGCCCCGAGAGCGGCCGCAACTTGGGCCCGGGGACGCTGCGCGTCGTGCTCCCCGCCGCTGGCAGCTCGTTGCGGGGCCAGGGACAGATCCTCGGCCGCGACGCCGAGGAGTTCTCGACGATCTCGGACCTGAGCGAGTTCGGCGACGTGCCCGCCGACCGCACGCCGCACACCGTCGACGTGCCGGGCCACGGCTCCTACCGCGTGGTCGCCTTCGACGCCCGGCTGCCGTCCGGCGAGGCGGTCACCGCGGTGACCGGTCTGCCGACGTCCACGGTGGACGACACCATCGGCGGTCTCATCCGCTGGGAGGCGCTCCTGACGCTCCTGGGCGTGCTGGTCGCGGCCGGCGCCGGCACGGTCGTCGTACGCCGCCAGCTCCGACCGCTGCGCGAGGTGGCCGCCACCGCCCACACCGTCGCGGGCATCCCGCTGGCCACGGGTGACGTCGAGGTGACCGAGCGCGTGCCCGAGCGGCTCACCGACGCCCGCACCGAGGTCGGTCAGGTGGGCAACGCCCTCAACACGCTCCTCGAGCACGTGGAGTCCTCGCTCGCTGCTCGGCACCGCAGCGAGCAGCAGGTGCGTCAGTTCGTCGCTGACGCCTCCCACGAGCTCCGCACGCCGCTCACCACGATCCGCGGCTACACCGAGCTGGCTCGCAAGCACCCCGAGGACGGCGAGGCGGCGGCGCTCGCGTTCGCGAAGGTCGAGGAGGAGTCCGGCCGGATGACCTCGCTGGTCGAGGACCTCCTGCTGCTGGCGCGGCTCGACGCCGGCCGACCGCTCGAGCACCACCCGGTCGACCTCACGCGCCTGCTCATCGAGGCGGTCTCCGACGCCCGCGTCGTGGACACCGAGCGGCGTTGGCAGCTCGTGCTGCCCTCCAGCGCCGATCCCGAGGCCCAGGCCGAGGTCATCGTGCCGGGCGACGAGCAGCGCCTGCACCAGGTCGTGACGAATCTGCTCAGCAACGCCAGCCGCTACACCCCACCCGGGACGACCGTGACCGTCCGGGTCCTGGCCGACGGGTTCGACGTCCACGACGACGGACCGGGGTTCCCGCCCGCCATCGCGGCGCATGCGTTCGAGCGGTTCGTCCGGGGCGACGAGTCCCGCAACCGCGCCGGTGAGTCAGGAGCAGGCCTCGGCCTGGCGCTCGTGCAGGCGATCGTGCAGTCCCATGGCGGCACGGTCGGGCTCGAGAGCCGCCCCGGCGACACGACGATCCGGGTGCGCCTCCCGCGCTGAGGACGCCAGAAGGAGAGAGGGGTCAGTCCTTCTCGGTCTTGCCCGGCAGCTCGAGCATCCGCTCCAGGGCGACCTTCGCGTAGTGCTCGGTGTCGGGGTCGACCTCGATGACGTTGGGCACGACACCGTTGACCAGCGACTCCATCGCCCAGACGAAGTGGGGCAGGTCGATGCGGTTCATCGTGCTGCAGTAGCAGACGTTGCGGTCCAGGAAGACGATGCGCTTGTCGGGGTGGGCGGCTGCGAGCCGCTTCACGAGATTCAGCTCGGTGCCGACCGCCCACGCGGAGCCCGCCGGCGCGGCCTCGATCGTCTTGATGATGAACTCGGTCGAGCCCACGAGGTCGGCCTTGAGCACGACCTCGTGCTGGCACTCGGGGTGCACGAGGATCTGGATGCCCGGGATGGTCGCGCGCAGCTCGTCGATCGTGTCGGGGGAGAAGCGGCCATGCACCGAGCAGTGGCCCTTCCACAGGATCATCGTCGCGTCGGCCAGCTCCTCGGCGGTGAGGCCGCCGTTGGGCAGCCACGGGTCCCAGACGACGCACTTGTCGAGACCGATGCCGAGCTTGAGCACCGCGGTGTTGCGGCCCAGGTGCTGGTCGGGCAGGAAGAGCACCTTCTCGCCGCGCTCGAACGCCCAGGTCAGCACGGTCTCGGCGTTCGACGACGTGCACACGACCCCGCCGTTGCGGCCACAGAAGGCCTTGATGTCGGCGCTGGAGTTCATGTAGGTCACGGGGACGACCTGGTCGGCGATGCCGGCGGCCTTCAGCGCCGCCCAGGCAGCCTCCACCTGGCCGAGCCGCGCCATGTCGGCCATCGAGCAGCCCGCGGCGAGGTCGGGCAGGATGACCTTCTGCTCGGGGCCGGTCAGGATGTCGGCCGACTCCGCCATGAAGTGCACACCGCAGAAGACGATGTACTCGGCGTCCGGGCGCGCCGCCGCGTCGCGGGCGAGCTTGAAGGAGTCGCCGGTGACGTCGGCGAACTCGATGACCTCGTCGCGCTGGTAGTGGTGACCCAGGACGAACACCCGATCTCCGAGGGCCGCCTTGGCCGCGCGGGCACGCGCCACCAGGGAGGGGTCGGAGGCCGGAGGCAGGTCGCCGGGGCACTCGACGCCGCGCTCGGAGTCGAGGTCGATGCCACGGCCCAGCGGCAGCAGCGGGAGGTCGACGGTCGTCATGACCGCATCGTACGTTCACGTCGTCAGGTGCTGGACCCGGTCCCACGAGGCGTCAGGCGTGACCTGCACCTCCACCCTCCCCTCCTCCCAGGTGAACGATGCTCGGCGCAGCCGGTCGGCGGCACCAGCACATCAAAGCAGCGCGCCGTGGTGGATGTACGGCGCCGGCGGCTTGAGGCCCTTCAGCCCGAGGTAGCCCGACTGGCCGAGCCGCAGGCGCGCGGCGATCCCGACGTCGAGCGCCCACTGGTTGGCCGCCGTGAGGTGAGGGACGACCACTGGCCCGGTGGCGTCGGCCAGAGCGGCCCAGAGCAGCCGGGTCGCGGTGCGCCGGTTGTCGGCCGCCAGCAGCGCCACCCGGCCGCGGTGGTCGAGGTAGGCATACCCGGACCCGGTCGTGCTGTCGGAGACCAGCAGCCGCATGGTCGAGAGCAGGTGCTCGTGGTCGGGGCCGTGCGCCGCGCCCCGAGCGGCGCGATCGAGGGAGTCCATGAGCTCGACGTCCGATGCACTGCCCTCCCGCACCTTCTCGATGATCGGGATGGTCGTGCGGTCGACCTCGCCGCTCAGATGCATCTGGGGGTGCAGGTCGAAGCCGGCGAGCTTGTAGCGCCGTACGGCCCGTGGGTCCTCCGACGCCGACAGCATCGCGTGCAGGCAGGCGCGACCATGGTGCTGGGCCGCCGCCAGCAGGGCGGTCCCGATGCCCTGCCCTTGGAGGCTCGGCCGGACGGCGTACGTCGCCAGGAACCACGTCGTCTCCCGCACGAACGACGTCGCGAAGCCGACCATCCCCTGATCGCCGTCCGCGACCCAGCACCCGCCGGGGTCGGTCGCGAGCAGGTGCTGGGTGCGCCTGAGCCACTCGGCGGAGTGGGCCGGTGCACGCCGCTGTGGGTCTGCGGCGCCACGGCTTCGGCTGCTGAGCTCCAGCTCGAAGAACGCGTCGTCGCTGAGCGCCTCGGCCGCGCTCACGTCCTCGGGGCGCATGGGCCTGATCTCCACCGCCGTCAGCGTAGAGAGGTCTTAGGGTGCTCGCCATGAGGATCCTCGTGGCGCCCGACAAGTTCGCCGGCACGCTGACCGCCGTCGAGGCGGCGGACGCCATCGCCGAGGGCTGGCGGCGCCACGCGCCCGGCGACGAGATCGACGTGGCACCCATGGCCGACGGCGGACCCGGGTTCGTCGACGTCCTGCAGGCGACGCTGGGCGGCGAGCTGCTCGCGGTGACCGTGACCGGTCCCCACGGCGGCTCCGTCCCGGCCACGATCCTCCTGGCCGGGACCACGGCGTATGTCGAGTCCGCCCAGGCGTGCGGACTCGCGCTCACGGGCGGCAAGGAGGCGGAGAGCGCCACGACGTACGGCGTCGGTGAGCTCCTTCTCGCCGCCGGGGACGCTGGCGCCCGGCGTGTCGTGGTCGGGCTCGGCGGCAGCGGGACGAACGACGGCGGCGCCGGCCTCCTGGCGGCCCTCGGTGCGACGGCCGACCGGCCGCTCGACCAGGGCGGCGCCGCGCTCGCGGGCATCACGCGGCTGACGCTCCCGCAACGCCCGGACCTCGAGATCGTCGCCGCCACCGACGTCGACAGCCCGCTGACCGGCCTCTTCGGCGCGACGAAGACGTTCGGGCCGCAGAAGGGTCTCACCGAGGAGCAGCTGCCAGCGCTCGACGGCGCCCTGCAGGATCTCGCCGGCGCGGCGGACCGGCGGCTGGCGCTGAGCCGGGGCGCCGGCGCGGCAGGCGGTCTCGGCTACGCGCTGATGCTCCTCGGCGCCGTGCGCCGGCCCGGCATCGCCCTGGTCGCCGAGGCCGTCGAGCTGGCTGAACGGGCCCGTCGGGCCGACCTCGTCATCACCGGGGAGGGCGCGTTCGACTTCTCCAGCCGCTCGGGCAAGGTTCCCTACGGCGTCGCCGAGATCGCCGGAGCGGCCGCCCGCCCGTGCGTGGTGCTGGCCGGGCGGGTCGACGTCGGCTCACGAGAGATGCGGGCGCTCGGCGTCGAGTCGGCGTACTCCCTCGTCGACCTCCTCGGGGAGGAGCGCGCTCTCGCCGACCCTGCCGGGTCGTTGGCCGCCCTCGCCCAGCGGGTGGCGCGCAGCTGGTCGCGCTGAGTCTCGCGCTGAGCAGCCGAGTCAACTGGGCACCTCGCGCGATCGGGGGGGAATAACCGACGGTGTGCGAGACTTGACCCCAGGACAGACCCCCGCACCCGATCAACCAGGGAGCCACCATGACCGACACCGCCTTCGAGCGCCGCGCCGACAGCATCAACCTGAGCCCCGTGGCGGCCGCCAAGGTGAAGAGCCTGCTGGAGCAGGAGGGTCGTGACGACCTCTCGCTGCGCATCTCCGTGCAGCCGGGTGGCTGCTCCGGCCTGCGCTACCAGCTCTTCTTCGACGAGCGCACCCTCGACGGGGACGTCGTCACCGACTTCGACGGCGTGGGCGTCGTCGTCGACCGGATGAGCGTGCCCTACCTCAACGGCGCGATGATCGACTTCGTCGACACGATCGAGAAGCAGGGCTTCACGATCGACAACCCGAACGCCACGGGTTCCTGCGCCTGCGGCGACTCGTTCCACTGAGCCGCCACTGAACGCCGCCACTGAACCACACAACAGCCCCCGCCCGGATCACGGGCGGGGGCTGTTGCCATCACAAGGAGATGATGCGGAGGGGTCAGTCGAGGTCCAGGTCGAGTGCGGCGGCGATGCGTCGGGCGGCCACGGCAGGGTGGATCTCCGCCTTCGCGACCTCCCGAGGGAAGTCCTCGAAGCGGATGCTGGGTGCGGGTCGGGCGGCGGCCCGCGCGATCGTCTCGAGAGGGGACCGGGGCGAGAGCCGGGCGTCGGCCGCGCGGCAGTCCGCGTGGAGCTCCGACGGGGTCGCCGGGTCCTCGTAGGCGAGTCCCGTGGCCGGCTGCTCGTCACTCATACAGACGACGTTAGGCACTACCGATGGGTACTCCTAGCGGTACCTGCGGGTAGTGTCTCGGCACGTGTCTGGAGCCCTTCTGATCGCCGCCTCGATCGCGACCGACCACCTGATGACCTTCCGTGGAAAGTTCGCGGACTCCCTCGTCGTCGAGCAGCTCGACAAGCTGTCGGTGAGCTTCCTCGTCGACGACCTCGAGATCCGTCGCGGCGGCGTCGCGGCCAACATCTGCTTCGGCCTCGGCCGGCTCGGGCTGAACCCCGTGCTGGTGGGCGCGGTGGGCGAGGACTTCGGGGACTACCGGTCCTGGCTCGAGCGCCACAACGTCAACTGCGACCACGTGCACGTGTCGGAGTCCAAGCACACCGCCCGCTTCGTGTGCACCACCGACGACACGATGGCGCAGTTCGCCAGCTTCTACCCGGGCGCCATGTCGGAGGCGCGGCTCATCGAGCTGGCGCCGATCGTGAAGGCGGTCGGCGAGCCGGCCTATGTCCTCATCGGAGCCGACGACCCCGACGGGATGCTGCGCCACACCGAGGAGTGCCGCCAGCGCGGCTATGCGTTCATCGCCGACCCGAGCCAGCAGCTGGCCTTCGGCAGTGGCGACCTGATCCAGAAGCTCGTGGACGGCGCTGCGTTCCTGTTCTCCAACGAGTACGAGTCCCACCTCATCGAGTCCAAGACCGGCTGGAGCGCCGCGGAGGTGCTCGCGCGTGTCGGCACGCAGGTGACCACGCTGGGTGCCGACGGCGTCCGCATCACCCGCCAGGGCGAGGACCCCATCGTGGTCGCGGCGTGCAAGAACGTGGCGGCCCTCGAGCCCACGGGCGTCGGCGACGCCTTCCGGGCTGCGTTCCTCGCGGCCACCACGTGGGGCCTCGGCGTCGAGCGGGCCGCTCAGGTCGGCTGCACCCTCGCGGCGTACGTCGTGGAGACGGTCGGCACGCAGGAGTACTCCTTCACCCACCAGCAGTTCCTCGACCGGCTGAGTGAGAGCTACGGCGACGAGTCGGCCGCCGAGGTGGCGCCGTTCCTGGCCTGACCCGTCAGGTCACGCGCCTGACCAGGTAGACCGGGACGCCGTCGGGCGCGGTCTCGACGCCGGCGTACTCCTGGCCCCGCAGCCGACACCACGCCGGCACGTCGTGCCGCGCCGCCGGGTCGTCCGCGGCCACCGCCAGCACGTCGCCCACCGCGACCTCGGGCAGGTGGCGCGCCAGCTCGATGATCGGACGCGGGCAGGGCAGGCCACGGCAGTCCAGCAGTCGCTCGCCGCTCACAGCGCGACCTCCGCGCGGAGCGCCCTCACCACGTCGGGCAGGACGGCCAGGAACCGCTCGACGTCGTCGCGGGTGGCATCCCGGGCGAGCGAGAGCCGCACGTTGCCATGCGTGAGCGCGCCCATCGCACCGAGCACGCGCGACGGCTCCCGGGTGTCGACGGCGCAGGCGGACCCGCTCGCGATCCCGAAGCCGCGCCGGTCGAGCTCGGTCACCAGCGCCTCCCCGTCAACGTAGAGGCACGAGAACGTCACCAGGTGGGGGAGCCGGTCGACCGGGTCCCCGACGAGGTCGACGTCCGGGATCCGGGTGACGCCGGCCCGCACCAGGTCGATGAGCTCGCGCTGCCGCGAGCCGACCTCGTCGCGCTCGGCGACCATCGCCTGCAGGGCCGCGGCCGCCGCCAGCGCGCCCGCGACGTTGGTGAAGCCCTGCTCCGCCGTGCCGTGCGGGTCGCCGGGGAACGGCCAGGTCCAGGAGGCGCCCTTGCGCACGAGGAGTACGCCGACCCCACCCGGACCGCCCCACTTGCGGGCCGACCCGGCGAGTGCGGTCCACCCGTCCGGCAGCGGCAGACGGCCCATGGACGCGCATGCGTCGACGAAGAGCGGGCCCGACGTCGTCGCGGCCAGCTCGGCCACCGGCTGGACCGTCCCCACCTCGTGGTTCGCCTGCTGCAGGGCGACCAGTGCGGCCCCGCTCGCCAGGCGTGACATCTCGTCCAGGTCGACCCTGCCAAGGCGGTCGACCGGCGCCTCGACCACCTCCATCGCGGGCCGCTGCGCCACCTGCGGGGACACCCACTGGGCGAGCCACTGGGCGATCCACTGGGCGGCGTCGGTCACCGACTGGTGCTCGACCGCCGACGTCACGATCCCGCCGGCACCGGCAGTGACCGCCAGCCCGGCCACTCCGGCGTGGACGGCCGCGGTCCCGGACGACGTGAACATCACCTCGTCGCGGCGCACCCCGAGGCTCTCGGCAACGACCTCGCGAGCGTTGTCGAGCAGCAGCCGAGCGTCCCGGCCGGGCCCGTGCAGCCGGCGCGGGTCGGCGTACCCACGCTCGTGAGCGGCCGAGAGGACGGCCAGCGCAGCGGGATGCAGCGGCTCGGCAGAGGCCGCGTCGAGGTAGACCGCGGGAGAGGTCACAGACCAAACCTTAGGAGGTCGCCCGCGGGGGCACCCCCCGGGCGGTTGGAGGGACCGCTTCCGCTAGTCTGCGACCTGTGAACTCGTGCCCGCATGCGGGCCCGGGTCACTAGCCGTGACTGCTCGAGAGAGAGGCTCGTTCGTGGGTCTGCACTTGCCCGGAAAGACGGGGGGCCGGCGACCGGCGGGGAAGACGTCCCTGCTGGCCGTGATGGCTTCCGCCGCCGTCGTGCTGCTGTCCGGCTGCGCGGCCGAGACCAGGGCCGAGTGGCGGCGCGCCGCGATGCCCGACCCGGCCTCGGCACAGGGCGAGCACAACCTGTCCCTGTGGCAGGGCGCGTGGATCGCCGCGCTGGTCACCGGCGTCATCGTGTGGGGCCTGATCCTCTGGGCGATCTGGCGCTACCGCCGCCGCAGCGAGGCGGACATCCCGATCCAGACCCGCTACAACCTGCCGATCGAGATCTTCTACACGATCGCGCCCGTCCTCATGGTCATCGTGTTCTTCACGCACACGGTCCGCACGCAGAACGAGATGCTCGACGAGGGCCACGTCGACAACACCATCGAGGTCGTCGGCCAGCAGTGGCAGTGGACCTTCAACTACGGCCTCGGCACCCGCGACGGCTCGGCGGACAACGACCCGACGGACGACAAGTTCCCGTACTCCAGCTATGTCTACGAGCTCGGCACGGCGCAGCACATCCCGACACTGGTGCTGCCGCTGGGGGAGACCACGCGGTTCAACCTGCACAGCCCCGACGTGATCCACGACTTCGGCGTCCCCGCCTTCCTCATGAAGATGGACGTCGTCCCCGGTCGCGTGAACCACTACGCGATCACCCCCACCCGCACCGGCACGTTCGCCGGCAAGTGCTACGAGCTCTGCGGCGTCTCGCACTCCCGCATGCTGTTCAACGTCAAGGTCGTCAGCCCCCAGGAGTACCAGGCCTACCTTCAGGGCCTGCAGAGCAAGGGCCGGGAGACCTCGAAGCCGTTGCTCGGTGGCGAGGACGCTCACACCCAGGCCGGCCTGAACGAGCTGGCCGGCAGCGAGGGTGGCCAGAGCACCGAATCTGAAGGAGCGAACAAGTGACCGCGACAGCATCGCCCACCACGGCGACTCCGGGCGGCCGGCGACCGCTCGGTCAGCAGGCCTACCGGCTGCTGACGACGACGGACCACAAGCTCATCGGCAAGCTCTACTTCGTCACGGCGTTCTGCTGGTTCCTCCTCGGCGGCGTGATGGCCCTGATCATCCGTGCCGAGCTCGCGTTCCCGGGCAACCAGATCGTCAACGACGAGCTGTACAACCAGCTGTTCACGATGCACGGCACGATCATGCTGCTGCTGTTCGCCACGCCGCTGTTCTTCGCCTTCGGCAACGCGATCATGCCGCTGCAGATCGGCGCTCCCGACGTCGCCTTCCCGCGGCTGAACATGTTCAGCTACTGGCTGTTCCTCTTCGGCGGCCTCATCGCCGCCTCGGGGTTCCTGACTCCCCTCGGTGCGGCCGACTTCGGCTGGTTCGCCTACACGCCGCTGTCGGACGCCGTTCGCAGCCCCGGTGTCGGCGGTGACCTGTGGATCATGGGTCTGTGGATGGCCGGTCTGGGCACCATCCTCGGTGCGGTCAACTTCATCACGACCATCATCTGCATGCGTGCGCCCGGCATGACGATGTTCCGGATGCCGATCTTCGTGTGGAACACGCTCATCACCTCGCTGCTCGTGCTGATCGCGTTCCCCGTGCTCGCCGGCGCGCTGCTCTCCCTGGAGGCCGACCGCCAGCTCGGCGCTCACGTCTTCGACGCCTCGCACGGCGGAGCCATCTTGTGGCAGCACCTGTTCTGGTTCTTCGGGCACCCCGAGGTCTACATCATCGCGCTGCCCTTCTTCGGCATCATCACCGAGATCCTGCCCGTCTTCAGCCGCAAGCCGATCTTCGGCTACATCGGCCTCGTCGGCGCGACAGTCGGCATCGCGATCCTCTCGGTCGCCGTGTGGGCGCACCACATGTTCGTCACCGGCGCGGTCGACCTGCCGTTCTTCTCCGGCATGACCTTCCTCATCGCAGTCCCGACCGGCGTGAAGTTCTTCAACTGGATCGGCACGATGTGGGGCGGCTCCGTCAGTCTGGACACCCCCATGCTGTGGTCGATCGGCTTCCTGACCACCTTCCTCTTCGGTGGCCTCACCGGCGTCATCCTGGCCAGCCCGCCGCTCGACTTCCACGTGTCGGACTCCTACTTCGTGGTGGCCCACTTCCACTACGTCGTCTTCGGCACCGTCGTCTTCGCGATGTTCGCCGGGTTCTACTACTGGTGGCCCAAGCTGACCGGCAAGATGCTCAACGAGCGCCTCGGCAAGATCCACTTCTGGATCCTGTTCGTCGGCTTCCACACCACCTTCCTCGTGCAGCACTGGCTCGGCGTCGAGGGCATGCCCCGGCGGTACGCCGACTACCTGCCCTCCGACGGCTTCGAGACGCTCAACCAGATCTCGACGGTCGGCGCGTTCCTCCTGAGCCTGTCGATGGTCCCGTGGTTCCTCAACCTCTGGGTCACCCGCAAGGCGCCCAAGGTCGAGGTCGACGACCCGTGGGGCTGGGGCCGCTCCCTGGAGTGGGCGACCTCCTGCCCGCCGCCGCGCCACAACTTCGTGACCCTCCCGCGGATCCGCTCGGAGGCCCCGGCGTTCGACCTGCACCACCCGGAGATCGCGGCCCTCGAGCTCGAGTCCGAGGACGAGCTCCTCGTTCACGTCCCCGGCAAGTCCACGCGCACGGAAGGTGAGGACCGATGAAGTCCGAGACCTGGATCTTCGTGGCCTGCACCATCTTCCTGGTGCTCGTCACGCCGGCCTACGCGCTGGTCACCAGCGCCTCCGAGCACGGTCTCGACTGGACGGGCACCTCGGCGCTCACGATGACCACGCTGCTGACCGGCATGGTGTCGCTCTACCTCGGGTTCCACGCCAAGCGCATGGACCCGCGTCCGGAGGACCGCAAGGACGCTGAGATCGCCGACGGCGCCGGCGAGCTCGGCTTTTTCCCGCCGTACTCCTGGTGGCCGCTGTGGTGCGCCGCAAGCCTCGCGGTCATCACCTACGGCGGCGCGCTGGGCGCCTACTGGCTGATGATCATCGGTGGCGTCCTCGGTGCCCTCTCGCTCGCTGGCCTGGTCTTCGAGTACTACCGAGGCGAGCACGCCCACTGAGCGACGCCTGGGACGCACACCACTTGATCACGAACTGATCACGAAAGCCCCGCCGATGACAACCCTTCGGCGGGGCTTTTCGTCTCAGAGGGCAGTGGAAGTTAAGGTGGCCGCGGTCTAGCCCAGCGGCCTGACCGATCGAGTCATCCTGTCTGGAGATCGCCATGGGGATCATGCGCACGGCCCGACCTGGCGTGCTGCTGCTCGCAGCCGTCACCGCCGCGACCCTGCTGACGGCGTGCAACGCCGACACCAGCGTGCCGACCGCGGGTGGGACCGAGCCGTCCTCCACCAGCTCCGCGACCCCGTCGACCTCGGCGCCGTCGGACCCGGTCGCAATCTCCTCCAACGTCAGCCGGGGCGAGCGGGATGTTCCCGTCGACCGCCGGGTCAGCCTCACGGCGACCGCGGGGCACCTCGAGGACGTCAGCATCTCCGGCGGCACGACCACGGTCACGGGCTCCCTGGCCGCGGACGGTGCCTCCTGGACGGCTGACGACCTCCTGGAGCCCAACACGCTCTACACCGTGCGAGCCACCGCCCGCGGCGAGCAGGGCGGCACGACCCAGCAGCGGGTCCGCTTCCGCACGCAGGCGCTGACGCTGGCCCAACAGACCTACCCCTCGGTCGCGCCACTCAACGGCGAGACGGTCGGTGTCGGCATGCCGGTGATCGTGACCTTCGACGTCGCCGTCACGAACAAGAAGGCCATCCAGCGGCACATGACGGTGACCAGCACGCCCGCTCAGAAGGGCACGTGGCACTGGATCAGCGACCACGAGGCCCACTGGCGGCCGGCGTCGTACTGGCAGCCCGGCACCAAGGTCGCCGTCGACGTCGCCATCCGCTCCGTGCCCGCCGGCAACGGCGTCTACGGTCAGGAGAACCGCAAGCTCACGTTCCACGTGGGCGACGCCCACGTCTACCGCGTCAACACCCAGACACACCAGATGAAGGTGTGGGTCAACAAGAGGCTGCTGCGCACGCTCCCGATCACCACCGGCAAGGCCGGGTTCACGACCCGCTCGGGGACGAAGGTCATCATCGAGAAGTTCGCGAGCAAGCGGATGCGCTCGGAGACCATCGGGATCGGCAAGAACAGCTCCGAGTACTACGACCTCGACAACGTCCAGTGGGCGATGCGCCTGACCTACTCCGGCGAGTTCATCCACGCCGCGCCGTGGTCGGTCGGGTCCCAGGGCTACGCCAACGTCTCGCACGGCTGCACCGGCATGAGCACGGCCAATGCGAAGTGGCTCTACGACCTGAGTCGCCGCGGCGACGTCGTGGAGTACACGGGCACGGACCGCCCCATGACCCTCACCAACGGCTACGGCGACTGGAACGAGCGGTTCAGCCAGTACGCGAAGGGCTCAGCTCTCTGAGGGCCGTGCCGGCGCCTGTGCCGGCGCCTGGGCGAGCAGTTCGCGCACACGGGGGACCACCTTGGTCCCGTAGAGCTCGATCGAGCGCATCAGCTGCTCGTGCGGCATCGTGCCGTTGCTGTACTTGAGGTCGAACCGGGTCGCTCCCAGGACCTGGATGGTCCGCGCGATCTTGCGTGCCACCGTCTCGGGCGAGCCCACGTAGAGGGAGCCGTGGGCGATCTCGTTGTCATACTCGGCACGAGTCGCCGGCGGCCAGCCACGCTCGGCGCCGATGCGGTCCCGGTTGGCCTTGAAATGCGGGAAGAGCTGGTCCGCGGCCTCGGCGTCGTCCTCCCACACGAAGCCGGGGGAGTGGACGCCGATCGGCAGGTCGACGGCGTCGTCGCCGCCGTCCGGCGGGACCAGCTCGTCGAGCGCGCGGTGGAAGAGCTCGGCGTACGGCGCGAAGCGTGCCGGGTCGCCGCCGATGATGGCCAGCATCAGCGGGAACCGGTAGCGCGCCGCGCGGACGACCGACTCCGGTGATCCACCGACGCCCACCCAGGCGCGCACGGAGCCGCGCTCGGTCTTCGGGTGGACCTCGGCGTCGACCGGGCCCCGCACACTGCCCTTCCAGGTCACGTGCCGCTCGCTGCGCAGCTGGGCGAACAGGTCCAGCTTCTCGCTGAAGAGGCGCTCGTAGTCGGCGAGGTCGAACCCGAACAACGGGAACGACTCGGTGAACGAGCCGCGGCCCAGGGTGACCTCGGCTCGCCCGCTCGAGAGCGCGTCCAACGTCGCCGTCCTCTCGTAGACGCGCACCGGGTCGTCGGAGCTGAGCACCGTGACGGCGGTGCCGAGGAGGATGCGCTCGGTCCTCCCCGCGATCGTGCCCAGCACGACCTCGGGCGCGCTGATCGCGAAGTCGGGGCGGTGGTGCTCGCCGACGCTGAAGGCGTCGATGCCGACCTGGTCGGCCAGCACCGCCTCCTCGACGACGTGGCGGAGCACCTGGGCGTGGGGGAGGGGGTTGCCGTCGGCGCCCCACGTCACGTCACCGAAGGTGTCGAGTCCGAACTGCACGTCCACAGGATCTGACACGTCAACCCTCCGCATCGAGAGACCGTTGCTCCGGCGCTCTCGTAGGTCGATCCGGTGCTCTGGTCGGTCGAGTAGCCCGAGCCGCTAGGCGAGACCCGTATCGAGACCCGTTCTCGATACGGGTCTCGATACGCTCGCTACTCGACCAACGAGACTCAGCTCAGTGGTGGTATCCGCCTTCGGGACGGATGGGCTCCTCGGAGACCGCGTGGCGGCCGTCGAAGTGGTGACCCTCAGCGGAGTGACCGTCGAGCGCGGCCAGCTCGTGAGCCTCGTGCTCGGCGTGGTGACGCGCCTCCTCGAGCTCCTCGGGGGTCGGCTTGTCGATGTCGTCGGCGTAGTACATCGTGCGGACCTTGGTGCGGAGGCCGGCCAGCGCCCGCTTCGGCGCCCGTACGCCGTTCCCGTCGGCACCGGGCGCCGGCTCGAGCTGCCCGGCGCTGCGGTCGCGAACGGTGATCGTGTAGGCCTCCGCCTCGGGAAGCGGGAGGTGCTTCTCGTAGTAGGAGCCCTCCGGTGTCCGCATGATGACGCCGGTCTCGTAGCCGTGGAGCAGCGTCTCGTTGTCGTGACGCTGCAGGCTGACGCAGACCCGGCGGGCGATGATGAAGGCGATGATCGGGAAGATGAAGACGCCCGCCCGGAGGATGTAGGTGATCTGGTTGATCGAGGCGTGCAGCTTGATCGCGATCAGGTCGTTGCCGCCGGCCATCCAGAACGACGCGTAGAGCGTCATCAGCGCGACCATCGTCGCCGTGCGGGTCGGCGCGTTGCGCGGACGCTGGAGCAGGTGGTGCTCGCGCTTGTCCCCGGTGATCCAGGCCTCGACGAACGGCAGCAGGAGCAGCACGGTGAAGAGCAGACCGGGCAGCACGATGATGGGCAGGAACACGTTCCACGACCAGGTCGAGCCCCAGAAGTGCGACTCGATGCCCGGCATGATCCGCAGTGCGCCGTCAGGCCAGCCCATATACCAGTCCGGCTGGGAGCCGGCGGTGACCTTCGTCGGGTCGTAGGGCCCGAACTTCCAGACCGGGTTGATCGACATCAGGCCGCCCATGACCGCGGTGATGCCGAAGACCACGAAGAAGAACCCACCGGCCTTGGCGGCGTACACCGGGAGCATCGGGAAGCCGACGACGTTCTCCTCGGTGCGGCCGGGGCCGGGCCACTGCGTGTGCTTGTGGTAGACGAGCAGCAGCATGTGAGCGGCGATGAGCGCCAGCAGCAGGCCCGGGATCAGCAGCACGTGGATCGTGTAGAGACGCGGGATGATCGAGTCACCCGGGAACTCGCCTCCGAAGAGGAAGAACGAGACATAGGTGCCGACCACCGGGATGGACTTGATGAAGCCGTCCGCGGCCCGGATGCCGGTGCCGGAGAGCAGGTCGTCGGGCAGGGAGTAGCCGGTGAAGCCCTCGAGCGTGCCGAGGAGCAGCAGGAGGCAGCCGATCACCCAGTTGAGCTCGCGCGGCTTGCGGTGCGCGCCCGTGAAGAACACGCGCAGCAGGTGGATCATCATCGCCGCGATGAAGAGCATGGCCGCCCAGTGGTGCATCTGCCGCATGAGCAGTCCACCGCGCACGTCGAAGCTGATGTGCAGCGCCGAGGCGTAGGCCTCGGACATCGAGATGCCGCGCATCTGGTCGTAGGAGCCCTGGTAGGTCACCTCGGCCATCGACGGCCGGAACCACAGCGTCAGGAAGACGCCGGAGAGCAGCAGCACGACGAACGACCACAGGGCGATCTCGCCGAGCATGAAGGACCAGTGGTCGGGGAAGACCTTGCGCAGGTTCTTCTTGCCCATCGCCGCGAGGCCGAGGCGCTCGTCGGCCCAACCGGCGGCGGCCCCGACCTTCGACGGCTTGCCAGCGACGGCAGCGGTCCTGTTGGAGCTGGCCACCTTGGAAGTATCGATGCTCACTGGAGCTCCTTAGCAACTTCTTCGGGGCTCTTGGTGTCGCGCTGCCAGTAGCTCGGGCCGACCGGCTCGAGGAAGTCACTGAGCGCGATGAGGTAGCCCTCGTCGTCGACTCCCAGCGGAAGCTGGGGGAGGTGCCGACCGGCCGGTCCGAAGACGACCTTGCCGGAGTCGGCGAGGTCGAAGGTCGACTGGTGGCAGGGGCACAGCAGGTTGTGTGTCGTGCGCTCGTTGAGCGAGATCGGGCAGCCGACGTGGGTGCAGATCTTGGAGTAGGCGACGATGCCCTCGACCGACCAGTTGCGGGTGACCTCGCTGACGATGTCGGCCGGGTCCATCCGCAGCATCACGATCGCGGCCTTGGCCTTGGCGATCTGCTTCTGGTCGCCGGGCAGCTCCGGGTAGCCGTTCTCCTGAGTCGGGAAGAGGAACTCGGGCTCGGCGTTGAACAGGTCGCCGATCTCCATGTCGGAGGCCTTGACCGGCGTGCCCACGACGTCGCGGACGACCCGCATGCCCTTCTTCCAGACCGTGTGCTCCAGACCGGCGCCCGGGTAGGTCCCGACGACCTCGTTGGGCAGCGGGCCGAGGTCGCGCAGCATGACGATCGCGGGGGCCGCGAGGAGGGCCACCGAGCCGATCAGCGAGTTCCGGACGAGGGGGCGACGACCGATGCCGGACTCCTCGAGGCCGGCGTTCAGCGCGGCGAGGGTCTGGGTGCGGTCGGCCTCCGAGGACGCGGCGGGGTGGCGCTGCTCGACGATCTCGTGGTCGCCCATGAGCTTGCGTGCCCACTGGATGACGCCGACGCCGATGAAGAGCAGGGCCAGGCCAAGGGTGACGCCGAGCGCCACGTTGGAGGCCCCGAGGCCGATGAAGGTCGGACCGTCGACGCCGGTCTCGAGCGTGATGTAGAAGACGACGAAGAGGACGGTCGCGATCGCGGAGAGGCCGAACAGGGTGGCGACCTGACGCTCCGCGCGCTTCTCTGCCTTGGTGTCGACATCGGTCGGACGCCAGTGGTGCCCCGGGAGGCCCGGGTCGGGCAGGAGCGCGTCCGTGCCCACGTTCATGGGCTCGTGCCCGGGCTCGTGTGCCGTGTCGTGGCTGCTCTCGGCGCTCACGCCTGCGACTCCTTCTTCTTCCTGGTCGAACGGGTGGTGTGGGCCGCGATCCAGACCGCGAACGCCACGCAGGCGCCGAGGCCGACGAGCCAGGCGAACATGCCCTCGCTCACGGGGCCGAGGTTGCCGAGGCTGAAGCCGCCGTAGCCGGGCTGGGCCTTCATCGACTCGATGTAGGCGATGACGTCGCGCTTCTCCTCGGGCGAGAGGTTGCCGTTGGAGAAGACGTCCATCGGGCCGGGGCCGGTGAGCATGGCCTCGTAGATGTGGCGCGGCGAGGTGTTGAGGATGCTCGGGGCGTAGCCGCCGCGCGGCATGGCGCCGCCCTCACCGGTGAAGTTGTGGCAGGCGGTGCAGTTGGTCAGGAAGATCTGGCCACCGCGGACGACCGCCTCCTCCTTCTCCTTGTCGGTCATCCCCGCGGTCGAGTAGTCCTCCGAGGTCGGGATGGCGGGGCCGGGGCCCAGGGAGGCGACGTACGCCGCCAGCGCCTGGATCTCCTGCTCGTTGTAGGCCTGCGGCTTGGAGGGGCCCTGCTGGCCGGGGCGCGCGAGCGGCATGCGGCCGGTGCCGACCTGGAAGTCGACGGCCGCGGCGCCGACGCCGACGAGGCTCGGACCGATCAGCTTGCCGTTGACGTCGGTCTGGCCCTGGCCGTTCTCGCCGTGGCAGAAGGAGCAGCCGACCAGGAAGAGCTCACGGCCCTGCTTGATCAGCTCCTCGTCGTTCGCGGCCGAGGAGGCCGACGAGCTGGGGGAGAGCGCGGCGTAGAGCCCGCCCGTGAGCATCAGGCCGAGAACGAGCACCACCAGTCCGGCGACGGGGCCGCGACGGTGCCGCGAGAGACGACCGGCGGAGCGGCTCAGGAAACGCCCGGGCAATTGAAGCACAGTGAAGTCCTCACTCAGTCTGCGACGCGTCACTTGATGATGTAGATCGTGGCGAACAGGCCGATCCAGACCACGTCCACGAAGTGCCAGTAGTACGAGACGACGATGGCGCTGACGGCCTGCTCGTGGGTGAACGTCCGCGCGATGTAGGTCCGACCGAGGACGAACAGGAAGGCGATCAGTCCGCCGGTGACGTGGAGACCGTGGAACCCGGTCGTCAGGTAGAACATCGTCCCGTAGGCCGAGCTCGGGATCGTGATGCCCTCCTGGATCAGGGAGGCATACTCGGTGGCCTGGCCGGCGATGAAGATCGCGCCCATGATGTAGGTCAGGACGAACCACTCGCGCAGGCCCCAGCCGGCGACGTTCAGCAGCCCGCCGGAGCGGCCGACCTTGCCGGCCTCGGCCTTGAAGACGCCCATCTGGCAGGTCACCGAGGAGAGCACCAGGATCGTCGTGTTCACGGAGGCGAACGGCACGTTCAGGTGGGAGGTGTTCTGGGCCCACAGCTCCGGGCTCACCGAGCGGATCGTGTAGTACGCCGCGAAGAGGGCCGCGAAGAACATCAGCTCGCTGGAGAGCCAGATGATCGTCCCCACGCTGACCATGCTCGGTCGGTCGTGCTGACCCGTCAGTCGGGATGCCGGAAGAGCGGAAGCAGTCGCCACGGGCCCATTATGGCGGTCCTCATTCCCGAGGGCACCCCGGCCCCCTCTCCGCGCCCGTCATAGAGTTCACAGGGTGGTCGTCCCCCCGCTCAGCACCGCTCCGGACCTCCCTGCCTTCGGGCTGTCGCGGCTGGTCACGGAGTGGGGGATCGCCCCGATCCCGTTCATCGTGACCGTCTGGGGGGCGGGCCTCTACCTCTGGGGCGTGTCCACGCTGAGGCGGCGCGGCGACCGCTGGCCGGTGGGTCGCACGATCGCCTTCGTGGTCGTCGGGATGGGGTTCTTCTACCTCGCCACGTCGTCGGGCCTGGCGGCGTACGACACCACCCTGCTCTCGGTGCACATGGTCCAACACATGGTGCTCTCGATGGTGGTGCCGCTCGCGCTCGCTCTCGGGGCACCCGTGACCCTCGCGCTGCGCACGCTGCGGGGCTCCCCGCGGCGGTGGCTGCTCGCCGTGCTCCACTCCCGCGCGGCGAAGGTGCTGTCCTTCCCGCCGCTCACCCTGATGCTGTACGTCGTCTCCCCGTGGGCCCTCTACTTCTCGGGGTGGTATACGGCCTCGCTGCACTCCGACTACGTGCACGAGATGATGCACCTGCACCTGGTGCTCGTCGGCTCCCTGTTCTTCTGGCCGCTCATGGGCATCGACCCGGTGCCGGGGCGGGTGGCCTACCCCTTCCGGCTCCTGCTCATCTTCCTGACGCTGCCGTTCCATGCGTTCCTCGGCATCGCGATCATGAGCCAGACCGACCTGCTCGGCGGCTCCTGGTATCCCGACCTGCACCACGGCCCGATGGGCTCGTGGCTGCCCGACCCTCACGCCGACCAGCACCTGGCCGGCGGCATCCTGTGGGGCGCCGGCGACCTCGTCGCGCTGGCGTTCTTCGGTGTGCTCTTCACCCAGTGGGTGCGGGCATCGCTCAAGGAGGCCGCCCGCGAGGACCGGCGGCTGGACCTCCTGGAGGCGCGCGAGCAAGCGGCGCGCCACTCCCAGGCCAGCCACGCGCCGGGGGAGTAGAGTCCGGCGCGTGACCGCGCAGAAGCCGCCCCAGTCGTTGAGGGTGCTCGTGTACAGCGACGACATCGACGTCCGCCAACAGGTCATCCTCGCGCTCGGGCGGCGCCCGCACCCGGATCTCCCCGAGGTGGAGTACGTCGAGGTCGCGACCGAGCCCATCGTCATCCAGAACATGGACGCCGGCGGCATCGACCTGGCCATCCTCGACGGTGAGGCGGTCCCGGCGGGAGGCATCGGCATCGCCAAGCAGCTCAAGGACGAGATCTACGAGTGTCCGCCGCTGGTCGTCCTGACCGGGCGGCCGCAGGACGCGTGGCTGGCCACGTGGTCACGCGCGGACGCGGCGGTCTCGCACCCGATCGTCCTCGCCCAGACAGTGGTCGCGCTGCTGCGCAGCCGCGTGCCCGCCACCGCCTGACGATGGCTGACGTCACCTGGCCCGACGTGCTCGGGGCCCTCGTCGCGCGCGAGGACCTGTCCGCCGGGCAGGCGGCCTGGGCGATGGGGGAGATCCTCGGCGGCCAGGCGACGGACTCCCAGATCGCCGGCTTCGCCGTCGCTCTGCGCGCGAAGGGCGAGACAACCGACGAGGTCCGGGGACTGGCTGACGCCATGCTCGCCCGAGCCAACCCGATCGCGGTGCCCGGGCGGCTCCTCGACGTCGTCGGCACCGGCGGTGACCGGTCGATGTCGGTCAACATCTCCACCATGTCGGCGATCGTGGCGGCCGGTGCGGGCGCGAAGGTCGTCAAGCACGGCAACCGGTCGGCCTCGTCCAAGTCGGGGTCCGCAGACGTCCTCGAGGCGCTCGGCATCCGGCTCGACCTTCCGGTCGACCGTGTCGCGTCCGTCGCGGAGACGGCCGGCATCACGTTCCTCTTCTCGGCGGCCTTCCACCCCGCGATGCGCTATGCGGCCGTCCCGCGCCGCGAGCTCGGGATCGGGACGACCTTCAACTTCCTCGGGCCGCTGAGCAACCCCGCCCGTCCGCAGGCGAACGCCATCGGGTGCGCCGACCTCCGGATGGCGCCCGTCATGGCCGGCGTCTTCGCTGAGCGAGGCGTCGACGCGTGGGTCTTCCGCGGCGACGACGGGCTCGACGAGCTCACCACCACGACGACCTCGCAGATCTGGCAGGTGTCCGGCGGCTCGGTGACGATGCACTCAGTCGACCCGCGCGACCTCGGCATTCCGCTGGCTAGCGCGGAGGCGCTCCGCGGCGGCGACGTCGCCTTCAACGCCGACGTCGTACGCCGGGTGCTGGCCGGGGAGCAGGGGCCGGTCCGCGATGCCGTGGTGCTCAACGCCGGTGCCGCGCTCGCGGTCTACGCGCACGACGCCGGAGCTGACCTGCGCGATGCGCTGTCCGCGGGGCTCCTGGAGGCCTCCAAGGCTATCGACTCCGGAGCAGCGCAGGCCGTCCTCGATCGGTGGGTTGCTGCCTCGGAGTGATCAGCGGGCGCAGGTGGTTGGATCGGGCTACCCGAATGGCCCGTTCGGAGGCTGATCGCCGAGGCTGTCTCGCCTAGTCTGCGAGATGACATGAGGACGCTCTTCCTAGCCCCTTCGACTCCGCGGCTGTTCGTCATTCGAATGGTCCTGGCGGTTGCCTTGCTGCAGGCGCTCTGGATCGCCGTCGTCCCGCCTTTCCGTGCGAGTGACGAGTTCGACCATGCCTACCGTGCCGCCGCCGTCGCGGACGGGCAGTGGCGGGCGACGCAGCCGGTCAGGGTCGGTCGCGGCATCCTCGTCCGAGCGCCGGCGGATCTGGTGGACGCGGCTGAGAACCAGTGTGCATCTCTCGGCTACGTCGGCTACGACAACTGCCACTCCGCGGGCGACGCCGGCGACGGCCATGTCTGGGTCGGCTCTGGAGCTGGCACGTACAACCCGCTCTTCTACTGGGTGATCGGCACCGCAGCGCAGCCTTTCACTGGTGATGCTGCTCTCTACGCCATGCGGATCACGTCTGCGCTTGTGTGCCTCCTGTTCATCGGGCTGGGCGCCTGGGCGATCTCGCGGCGCGGACCACCAGGTTGGAGTGGGATCGGATTCGTCCTCGCGCTCACACCTGTCCTCGTGTTCTCGACGGTTGTGGCCGCTCCGAACGGCCTTGAGATGGCCGCCGGACTTGCGCTTTGGTGCAGTCTCATCGCCGTGCCCGATGTAGCCGACGTGCGCCTCGAGCGGCGGATGTTGGTCGTTGCGGCTCTCGCCGCGGTCCTACTCGGGTTCCTGCGACTTCTCGGGCCCCTCTTCATCCTGCTGATCGTCGCGACCGCCGCGATCCTGCACGGCCGACGTGCGATCGACGTGATTCGTCGTCATATCCCGACGGCCCTCTGCTGCGTCCTGGCGGTGGCCTTGTCCGTCGTGTGGGCTGTCGGCTGGCTGTGGTTGGTGCGTGGCGTCGGCGGTGGCGAGCAACAAGGGGGCAGCGACTGGCCGTGGGCCACCGTGATCCTGTGGCCCCTGCAGACGATCGCCGCCTTTCCCTTCCGCGATCAACCCGGTGCAGCGATCGTCTACCCAGTCGTGGTGCTGGCGGTGTCAGCCCTCGTGGTCGGAGCGGTTCGCCTCGCGCGTCGTCGTGAAGCCCTCGTCGTCATCGCGTCCGCGGTCCTCGCCATGGCGCTGCCGTTCGGCCTGACGGTGGTGACGAAGGCCGGCAAGGGTGTCATGTGGCAGGGACGCTACGGCCTCCCGCTCGCCGTGGGCTTCGTGTTGCTCGCGGGGATCGTCATCGAGCGTCGCGCCACGCGGCCGCCGAGCCTCAAACTACTGGTGCCCTGCGCGGCAGTGCTGGCGGTGTCGTGGGTCGCCTGTCTCCTGAAAGTGCTCCGGGACGAGGACGGCCGCTGGGAATCGACCTCGGATGCGGCTTGGCATCCGCCGGGTCTGGCCCTCCTGGCGATCGTGTGCGGGCTGTCGTGGTGTCTGATCGTTGCGGCCATGTCTCGCCGAGCGACATTAGGCGGCGGCGCGTTTCCGAGCGACCATGCCGTGGCCGAGCGGGAAGTGAGTCTCAGTCCTCTTTCGTAGCGCCGTCGCGATGGGTCCGTTCCTGCGTGAGACAGCGATCCCCTGAAGGAGCCGGACGCAGATCGATCCCAGCACGGGCACGCCGAGGAGGCACTTCGACACGATGTCGACGAGGACGTCCCCGGCGCCGCCGAGGCCGGCGACCTCGACGACATCCAGCCGACTCTCCTCAGCGAGCCGGGTGAGCGAATAGCGGCTATGGCGCAGGTAGTCGTGAGGCGCCTCGTGGATCCAGTACATGAACGGGGTGTTCATGAGAAGCACTCCACTCGGTGCGAGGATCCGGGCGATCTCCCGAAGAGCCAGCGCCGGATCGGGAAGATGCTCCAGCACGTCGCTGAACAGCACCGTGTCGAACGAGCCGTCCCTGAAGGGAAGCGGCTGCGTGAGGTCGCAGAAGGCGTCGATGTTGCTTGTCGCGTGCAGGGACGAGGGCCAGTCGGCCGCGACGGCGTAGGAGACGCGGTTGCGATATGCGCCGTAGAGGGGCTGGGCGCCGCAGCCGAGGTCCAGCAGCCGTCCGCGGGCGTACACCGGGAGAACGCGAGCATAGAAGTCTGCGACGAGCTGGGCAGAGAGCCGCGACGACGGCGCCAGCGCCTGAGGGTCCCGGGATGCACTCAGCGTGGCGATGCCGTCGTACTTCGTTGCGCGCCATGCGAGGGGATTGCGCACCACGTCTCCGATCTCGAATCGCCGTTCGACGATGACGCGCACACGATAGCGTCGCCTCGTCCACCGGAAGGCACATCGACTCCTGGAAATCGTCTCCAGCGGAGGAGCATCACGTGAAACTGTCGGACCGGGCCCGCGAAGCCGCGCGACGCAACAAGCTGACATTGGCTGCCTACCGTTTAGTTCGCTCACGTCAGCCGGTGCTATCCGGCCTACCCGCCTACGTCCCCTATTCGTCGGGAAGTCTGAGGCAGCTCAACCACCTGACGCTCCTCGCTGCCCAGCAGACTCCCGCGCTCTTGGCGGAGCTTGCGCGCCGATGTGGGTCCAAGCCGCTCCGGCGCTTGTCGGTCGCCGAGTTTCACGCCGAGATGGGCTATGCATCCGCTGACAAGCTCGGTGAGCTGTTCGCGCACTACGGCAGTGACAAGTCCGGGCGTCACAACTACCACTTGGTCTACGCCGCGATTCTGGCGGAGATGGGGACGGTGTCCAGTCTGCTGGAGGTTGGCCTCGGGAGCAGCAACACCAACGTTCCCTCCAACATGGGTCCGCTGGGTCGGCCTGGCGCATCGCTCCGGGCCTTCCGCGACTACCTTCCCGGTGCGGCGATCTACGGTGCCGACGTCGACGAGCGAGCTCTGTTCGCCGAGCCGTCCATCTCGACGTTCCACGTCGATCAGACGGACCTCTCCAGCGTCGAGCGGCTTGGCGACCACTTGCCCGACCGCCTCGACCTGGTGATCGACGATGGCCTGCACAGTCCGAACGCGAATCTTGCGGTGCTGCTGCTAGGGCTGGACAAAGTTCACCGGGGTGGTTGGATCGTCATCGAGGACATAGCGCCCGCCGCAGCTGCGATGTGGGAGGCAATCGCAGCCTTGATCGGGAACCGAGGCGACTGCTACCTGATCGACTCGCGCGCCGCTCTGATGTTCTGCGTACGCTGCTGACGCCCAAGGTCGGCAGCGGCCCGGGCGTCCGGGCGCGCCAGGACCACCCAGGAGGCGAGCGTCCCGGCAGTGAGGGCCAGCAACACGAAAGTTCCCGTCCAATGTTGGTGCATCAGGACGGCGACGGTGAAGATCGCGGCGCCTGCCGCAGCGCGCAGGACCAGCAGGCTCCAGCTCATACATTCCGCGCGCCAGACGGCCGCGGTGCTCATTGCGGTGCTCAGAACGGATCCGATGATCATTCCCCATGCCGCGCCCGCGCTGCCTGACAGCTGAGCGCCGATGGCGCCGACCGTCAGGCCTGCCACGAGGCCTGCGACGTTTGAGATGGCGAGCACACGTGGCCCCCAGGTTCGCGTCGCGCTCAACCAAGCCTGCGCGGCGTTCAGGCATGTCGCCGCCACTCCGGTCAAAAGCAGGAGGAACGTTCCGCGCGCACTGGCGAAGGTGGAAGGGTACAGCCAACCGAGCAGATTGTCGGACCACAGAGCAAGCAGACCGGCCATGGGGACGAACAGCACCACCATCGCGCGCATCAAGCGATCAGTCGACTCGCGCACCAGATCGTCCCGCCCACTCGCATGCGCGCGGGCGAGGAATGGTTCGAACGACACCCTCATCGCCGTCGACAGCAGGTAGAGCGGTGTCGCGATCGATGCGGCGGCGGCGAAGTCGCCGAGGTCATCAGCGGACACCGTCGAAGCAACGACGAGGGTGAGAGCAGGCAGAAGTCCGCCAGCAGCAACGATGTGCGCCGACGTCCATGCCGTGTACCGAGTGATCTCTCGTCGAGCCGGCGAGCGAAGTGATGGCCGGCCCGGCACGAGACCCGTCAACACTCCGGGCAACGATGACGCGCAGATCGCGAGTAGCGCGAGCGCCTCATGGCCGCTGCCGAGAAGTGCGAACATCAAGAGCACGCCGAGCAGGGCTCCGGCGATGTCCCAGCCTGCGATGGCGCCGAACTGCTGACGACCGCTACGGATCCCACGCACGACCGCGGCCGCACCGAGGGTGAGGACCAGCACGGCGGCCGTCCACGACGACGTCCAGCCTGCTGCTACTTGTCGCTGGGCAACGACCAACGCGACGCCGGCCAGTCCCAGCGAAGGGAGCACGCCGACGGCCTGAACCGTGCGCGCTACCGGCTCGCTGTCCTCGGACCGCCCTCGCGCGGCGGCAACGAAACGAGCTGCCGCGACTCCACTGGCCTGCGGCCAGCACAGCACGAGGAAGGTCGCAAGCGAGAGCAAGCTGTTGGTGATGCCCAGCCATTCCTTGCCAGCGAGCCTTGCGACGACGACCGACAAGGTGATGCGGGTGGCCCCCTGCACGGCCTGGCTCACCGACGTCCAGAGGAACGCGCTTGACCATCCGCCGCTTCGCAGGAGGCGCCGCGCCCCGTCACGAGCCACTGCGTGCCGCCCGATCCGCATACGCGGCGAGGAGCGCTTCCCCGACCGCAGCTCGCGAGAAGCGACCGACAACCGTGCGTGCCACCGTCGAAGGGTCTGTCCTTGTCAGCCGGTCCTTCGCCGCAAGTATCGCTGCGCCGAATTCTCCCGCCGAGTGGTCGCGGCAGAGGACCGAGTTCTCGTCGGTGCAGTACTCGACGAAACCGCCGCTTCTCGGGAGCACGACCATGCGCCCACTCGCAATGGCCTCAGCGGCGGCCGTGAGGAAGTTCTCTTGGCGGCTCGGCACGAAGAAGAGGTGGGCTTTGCGCACATGGCCGCGCACCTGCTCGGGAGGCACCGCTCCTACCAGCGTGACGATCGCCTGGAGGCCGAGTGCCCGCACTCGATCATGCACTTCCTCGCGCAGCGGTCCGTCACCTACCCAGGCATACCGGACGTCGGAGCCCTGGTCGACGAGCCATCGGATCGTGTCGAGAGCCGTCAGAGGGTCCTTGCGCGCGATGAGATGGCCGACCCCGACGATGCGGAGCGGCGTCGGAGGGGGATAGGGCGCGAGTTCAGCATCGGTCTCGACAACACATGGCACGACACAGACGGCCTGCGGCCGGGCGAACGGAGCCATCGCCGCGGCGAGCTCCGCGGTCACACCCGTGACCCGGTGCGGTAGGCGAAGGGCGTGGCGCAGGAACGCGAGACGTACCCACCAGGGACCGACGCTCGCCGGGTCGACGACGCCGTTCCAGTGCTCGGTGTGCACCCACCACCTCCGCCTGCCGAGCCATGCGCCAGCTGCGACCAGAATGGATGAGAACGCCATGGTGTGCAGCACGTCGACGTTGCTCAATTGGCGACGCAGGAATCGAGTCGTGGTCAGCCACGAGCGAGGACTGCGCGGCTGCAGGCCGAGCCGATGTACCGTCAGACCGTCATATGTCTCCTGCCGTGGCTCGCAATGACGACCCAGGGCCACGTGGACCACCTCGACGATGGCCCCGGCCGTCTGGGCGGCCTTGGCGTGCTCCAGGCAGAATGGAGTGCGCGATGGCGCCTCACGGTCAGGGAACCACGTCGTGGCAACCAGAACGCGGGGGGTGTCCGTCATTGCGTCGACACCAGCGGGCGACCGTCATGGCGGTCGGTGAACACCGCTGTGTAGACGCGGCGCAGAACAGGCGTGGGCAGCATGCGGTAACCGAGCCGAACCGCCAGGTTGAGCCGTCGGCGTAGCGGCCCGATCAGCCCACACTCCTCGAGGATGCGCTGGATCTCGAACTCACACGACATGACTGCTCGCGCCTTGCGTCGTTGCAGCATGGAGGCATCGGCCCGGAACAGGACCACGGGGTCGTCGTCGTTGTACATCGTCGCGCCGAAGGCGAGCATGCGCGCGAAGAGCCCATAGTCCTGTAGATAGCGCAGATGCGGATAGCCGCCCGCCGCCAGGGCTGCCTCCCGGCGATAGAACGCGGTCGGGTGGTTGATGGGGTTGTTCCAGGGCATGCGACGAACGATCGCCTCATGGCTGCCTGGGGCGTGGCGAATTCGGGTGATGTGGGTCTCGTCGCCGTCGAACTCCGCCATCGCCGCGCCCAGAACGTCGACGTCGAGACCTTCGGCGAGCTGGTGCTGCCGCTCGATCCGTTGAGGAAGGGCGACGTCATCGGCGTCCATCTTCGCGATCCAGGTGCCCCTCGCCTCCCGCAGACCCCGGTCGTTCGCTGCCCCGGCACCCTGGTTCGTCGCCAGTCGGACACGGCGCGTGATCGGTGAGATCGCCGCGTGGGCGCTCAAGGCACGCTGGAGGGAAACCGGCAACGGCCCGTCCTCGACCACGATGATCTCGTGCGGGGGCTCCGACTGCTCCTCCAGACTCCGCAGTGCACGAGTGAGATGGTCGGCTGCGAGCCCGCCGTGGACAGGAAGGACGACGGAGACTGTCGAGTTGCTGACCGGTTCGACAACCTCATTCATGAACGCGAGTCTCGCGCATCTCCATCTGGGCTGCGAGTAGGGCCTGGCCGCGAGTCAGCTCCGATAGCCGGGCCTCGAGACGACGCATGCGAAGCGCCGTGGCGATGGTGGAGAAGGCGAACACTACGACCAGGGCGTAGAGCACCAGGTCAGCGCCACGGCCGACGCCGAGCGCGTTCGCGATGTCGGTCAACGCGTTCGGCGCCAGCACGGCGGCGATGGCAGCGACGGTGAGGCCGCCGGTGATCATCCGGGTCATCGCGAGCTGCCGCCCGCGCTGCTGGCCTCGGAGCAGCCACCAGCCGGCGCCGAGAACAGCCGCGATGAGAAGCGCCTTGATGATCATGCGGACGTCTCCAGGCGCGCCGCCAGCATGTCGTAGACGACGTTGACCGCGTTGAGCGCCGACTGGCCCTTCTGGCGGGAGTAGGCGCTGTACTCGATGGTGACTGGGTGCTCCACCCAGCTCAGCCGGTGGCGTGCGATCAACGACTCGAGCTCGGACGCGTGCGCGCTGCCCTGCTGGCGCAGGACGACGCGGTCGAGCACCTGTCTCGTGAGCACCCGCAGCCCGTTGTGCGTGTCGGTGAGCGCGAGGCCGGAGACCGCCCGCGAGTAGCGCAGTGCGCCACGGAGGAGCAGCTTGCGTGCGCGCGTCTGCCCCTCGGTCCGTCCGAGGTTGCGCGAGCCGAGCACGACGTCGACCCCGGTGGTGCGCGCTTCGGCAACCATCGCCACGGCGTCCTCGACGCGGTGCTGCCCGTCGGAGTCGAACGTGACGACGAACCTGGCGGTGGAGTGCCTCCGGACGAACTCGAAGCCTGTCTGCAGCGCCGCTCCTTGGCCGAGATTCACGGTGTGGACCAGGACGGTCGCGCCCGCCTCTCGGGCAACGGCGGTGCTGTCGTCGGTGCTGCCGTCGTCGATGCAGACGATGTTCGAGAACGCCCCGCGGAGACCGGTGACAACGGTGCCGACGGCGACCGCCTCGTTGTACATCGGGACGACGACTACGACATCGTCATGCAGCGTCACCTCGAGCTCCTCTCCTCGTCACTAGAAGGCTAGGAGCCGTCTTCGTCGGACACGAGAGAAGCACGGGAAGTATGACCGCGCGCGCCGGCAGATGACCCGAACGGGCTATGCCGACGATGCTGCCTGCGCTTGGCGGGCGGCCCAGGCGGAAGCGACTGCCTGCGAGAGCGTATGGCGGCTGCGCCAGCCGAGCTCCCTCTCGATCCGACGCACATCGGCGACGAGGCTGGCGGGATCGCCGACGCGCCGATCGGACACCTGGGCCTCGACCGGCAGGCCGGTCGCATCGGCGATCGCAGCCAGCACCTCGCGGACCGAGCTGCCCCGACCAGTGCCGACGTTGAAGATCGGTAGAGGTCCGTCGGCCGCACCCGCGTGCCGCAGCCAGTCCAAAGCGGCGAGGTGGGAGTCTGCGAGGTCGATTACGTGCACATAGTCGCGCACGCCCGTGCCGTCCGGCGTGGGGTAGTCGTCCCCGAACACCGTCGGCGGCTCCGAGCGATCGATCGTGTCGAACACCAACGGGACGAGGTTCTGCGCCGCGCAGTCGCCGAGGTCGTCCGCACCGGCGCCCACCACATTGAAGTAGCGGAGGGCACACCAGCGAAGGCCCCACGCATGCTCTGCGTCGCGACACAGCCACTCGCCGACGAGCTTCGTCTCTCCGTAAGGACTGATCGGCCCGGGCGGAACCGTCTCGTCAACGGGACCTTCGCAGGCTTGGGTCGGATTCCCGTAGACGGCGGCTGACGAAGAGAAGACCAGTTGTCGGGCGTCCGCAGCGTGCATGGCGTCGAGGAGGTTCACTAGGCCGCCGACGTTCTGCCTGAAGTAGTACGTCGGCAGGGCGACCGACTCGCCGACCTGCTTCTTGGCGGCGAGGTGCACCACCGCGTCGACGTCGTGATCCCGCATGAGCGCGGTGAGGGTCTCGGTGGATCCGATTGCGGCTAGATCGACCTGCGCCATCGCAACGCCGGCGACTCGGCTGGCCACTCCGGTGCTCAGGTCGTCGACGATGACGACTGCGTCCCCTCGGCCCACCAGCCGGCGTACGACGTGTGCGCCGATGTAGCCGGCTCCGCCCGTGACGAGAACGGACATGGTCAGTCGAGACCGATCGAGAACGCTGATTCGAGATCGTGCTTCGAGTACGCCCGGAACGCGATGTGGGTCTCCGTGTCGGTGACGCCGGGCACCTTGTTGAGCCGGTCCGCGACGACCGCAGCGATGTCATCGTGGTTGCGGACGCGCACCAGCGCGATCAGGTCGATCTGCCCGGTCGTGGAGTAGACCTCGCTGACGCCGTCGAGAGCGGCGATCGCCTCGGCCACCTCGGGGATCCGAGCGGTGTCGGCCTGCACGAAGACGATGGCGGTGATCACAAGGTCACCGTACCGGCTGATGGACCGTCGCGAGGTCTCGTCTGTCGTCGAACGGCACGAGGCTCTTGCGTGACTCGTGGACGGCGTCATGAACCGCCAGGTGCCGGCTCGCACCCGCGACGGGGCATGTCCACGCGCCCTCCACGTCGACCAGGCGGATGCCGGGTGCCTCCAGCCAGCGCAGGATCACCTCGCTCTCCTCAGCCGTTGCGGCGGGCGTCGGGCCCGGACCCGGGCGCACCGTCTCGGCGCTCGCACGCAACTGAGCGACGTAGGCGTGTGCGTCCGCGCCTGGAGGAAGCACGCCAGCAGCCGCGAGTCGGCCGAAGCGGATGACATGAACGCTCCAGCGTCCATTGTCCTCCCGGCGGGTAGCGATGATCTCGCCACACCTGGTCAAGGCCGACAGGCGCTGGGTGCGAGCCGCGGCGCGGATGAAGGCCGCCAGGCGATCGCGGTGCACCCCTGCCTCCTCGAACCGCTCGTCGGCCGCGAGCGCGCCCATGCGCGCCGAGAGGGACTCGACCACGCGGTCGGGCTCTCGGGACAACGTCTGCTTGAGCTGCGCGACGACCTCTCCGTAGGCCCTCTCATCGGCGCTGCCGTCGCAGGGGGAGAGGCACTTGCCCATCTCGGCCAGGACGCAGGGCGTCTTGGACGGACGTCGGGCGAGGCGCTCCGAGCACTGCCGGATCGGAAAGCTGTCGTGCAGCGCCTGCAGCGCCTTCTCCGCCACCTTCTTGGAGCTGAACGGGCCGAGATAGTCGGCGTCGTCGTCGAGCACGCGCTTCACGAGGGCCAAGCGTGGCCATGGCTCTCGGGTCAGCTTGATGAAGTGCACCTTCTCGGGGAAGCGCGACCGACGGTTGTAGCGAGGCTTGTGCTGGGCGATCAGGCGGAGCTCGCGGACCTGCGCCTCGAGGGGGGTCGCGCACTCGATGCCCGTCACACGCTCGGCGACACCGACCATCTCACCCATCCGTGTCCGCGTCTCCGACGAGGTGAAGTAGGAGCGGACCCGGTTGCGCAGGTCACGGGAGGTGCCGACGTAGAGGACCCGCCGGCGCTCGTCCTCGAAGAGGTAGACCCCGGGGGCGTGGGGGAGCGCCTCGGCGAGGTGACGCTTGCGGCGCTGGGCCGGCGTCACCCGTCCCGAGAACGTCTGCAGCTCCTCGAGGGTGTGCACGCCGAGGCCGCCGAGGCGCTCCATGAGCCCGTGCAGCACGTCGACGGTTGCGCGCGCGTCTGACAACGCCCGGTGGTTGGGTGTGGTCGTGGAGTTGAAGACCTTCGCCAACGACGACAGCTTGCAGTTGGGCGCATCGTCGCGTGTGATGACGCGACGGGCGAGCTTGGCAGTGTCGAGCACCTCGAAGCTCGGCCACGGACGGCCCTGACGGTCGGCGAAGTGGCGCAGGAACCCGACGTCGAACGGGGCATTGTGGGCGACCAGCACGGACCCCTGTGCGAACTCCAAGAACGCCGGAAGTGCTGACTCGATCGAGGGGGCGTCCACCACCATCGCGTTGCTGATCCCGGTGAGGACGGCGATGAAGGCCGGGATCTCGCTGCGCGGGTTCACCAGTGTCTGGAACTCGCCCAGCACCTCGCCGCCGCGCACCTTGACGGCCCCTATCTCGGTGATCATCGAGCCGCCCTCCGCAGAGCCGCCGGTCGTCTCGAGGTCGACGACGCAGAAGGTGATGTCGCGCAGCGGTCGGCCCAGCTCGTCGAAGCTGCGCTGGCTCTCCCAACGGGCGCCGGCCGTCCGAGTGATGCTCATGAGGGCGACGTTAGGAGCGAGCTCCGACATTCCTGGGACGACGCGCGGCGTCCCGCCGTCCCCTAGCGCTGTCGCAGTGATTGTCGGTGGTGCCTGTCAGCCTGTTCGACATGACCACGAGGATCGACTGCGACACGTGCATGGTGCGCGGCCTGGCCTGTCATGACTGCGTCGTGACGGTGTTGCTCGGCCCCCCGCCGGAGCTGGGGTTCGACGACGACGAGCGCCGCGCGCTCGACGTCCTCGCGCAAGGCGGCCTGGTGCCTCCTTTGCGCATGGTGACTCCCACGTCGAGTGGTGATGTCGAGTCGGCGTGACTGCTGGGGCTGGTGTGACGGAGATGGTCTGGATGGACCCCAACACGCACGCTCGACCGATTGGCTGCACTCGCGACGGGCGGCTAGAGTTCACCACTCAGATGTCCGTGGAAGTGGGTCGACCGACTCGCGCGGGCATCGCGCTCAATCTCGGCTGGATCGGGCCAGTCGGGAGCCGGGGAACCAACCGACACCGCCGCGAGGCGGGGTCATCTGGGGTGAATCGCCCACGAGGTGCAGTTGCTGGTGACAGTGGCCGCGAGGAGTGGGGGTAGGGCCAGTCGTGCCCGAATCCGTCAGCTCACTCGGTAGGCGTACGACACAGCAAGGGAGACGGCCCGCTCGTGCTGAACGGCCGGAAACGAGTCACCGCAGCGGTGGCAGGCGTCGCCATCGCCTGCACTTTCGGAGTGACCACCACCACCCCCGCCGAGGCGAAGCCGAACATCAAGGATGTCCAGGTGCGCGTCGACAAGCTCTATCAGGACGCTGACCAGGCGACCGAGAACTACAACGAGGCGCGCCTGCGCCTCGACACGCTGCAGCGGGAGCTCACCAGCGTCCGCGCCGACCAGGCGCGCCAGGAGTCCGCTTTGTCTGCCGTCCGCGTGCAGCTGCGCGACACCATGCTCCAGCAGTTCGAGGGGTCGAACCTCTCGGCAGTGGGCCAGGTGTTCGTCTCAGACGACCCCAAGGCGTTCCTCGGCCAGCTCTCCACCATCTCGGCCTACGACAGTCTTCAGGCCGGCCTCTACCGTGACTACTCGACTCAGCTCGACGCCCTGCGGCTGCGCCGCAAGGCGACGGAGCAGCGGACCGCCGAGGTCGCCGCGACCGAGCAGAAGCTCGCGTCGGACAAGAAGGCCGTCCAGTCCAAGCTGGCCGACGCTAAGGCTCTGCTCGCCAAGCTCAAGGAGTCGCAGCGCAAAGCGCTCCTCTCGCGCGACAGTCCCCGAGCCGCCATCGGAGACATCTCTGCAGCGGTCGACGTCCCGGCGAGCGGGCGCGCTGCGGCCGCTGTCACGTACGCGAAGGCCCAGCTCGGTGACGCCTATGTCTGGGGCGCGGCCGGTCCCAGCGCATTCGACTGCTCAGGCTTGACGATGCGCGCCTGGGGAGCGGCCGGCGTTTCGCTGCCGCACTCCTCGCGTGCCCAGTTCAGCTCGGGCCCGCACGTCGCCGAGAGCGACCTGCAGCCGGGCGATCTGGTCTTCTTCTACAGCCCGATCAGCCATGTCGGTCTCTACATCGGCGGCGGAATGGTCCTACACGCCGCCAACCCGAGCGAGGGTGTGCGGATCTCTCCGTTGCACTCGATGCCTTACTCCGGCGCCGTCCGCCCTGGCTGAGTCGTCCTCAACGAGCGGCAAGACCGGTCGTCCACGCTGGTGGGCGGCCGGTCTTGTCACGTTTCTCTGCCTGGGGCTCGCCGGTATTGCGTGGGTCGCCTTCAAGCCCGATCCCTATGTCGCCTCCACCCCTCGCGCTGCTCATTCGCCGGCGCGTCCGGACCTGGCAGCGGTCGCGCTCAATCGGCTAGAGGCGGCGGTCTCGGCACGCGACCCTGCGGCTGCCGCGCGATTGGGAGTCGACTCGCGGGCTCAGACGTTGCTGCGCTCGATCGTCTCGAATGCGGTGGCGCTCGAGGTCACGGACTTCACGGCCCGCTACGTGGACGAGGCAGGTGCGACCGGACCGAGCGGTCGGTGGATCGCGTCCGTGGACATGACGTGGCGGTTCGGCCGCTATGACTCCGCGTCGACGCACGAGGAGGTCGCCGTTTCCTTCTCGTCGGCCGCGGGCGCCGCCTCGATCTCGGAGTTCGGTGGTGGGCCCCAGCGCACTCCGCTGTGGCTGAGGGGCCCCGTGCATGTCGACGCCGGATCCGGCGTGCTGGCGCTCGGACCCGACACCACGACGGTCGACCGCTACGCGCGCTTGGCGAGGCGCGCCGTGCCGATCGTCGGCCGCGTGATCAGAGGATGGCATGGGCCCCTCGTGGTCGAGGTGCCCCGTTCGGAGGCCGACCTGGACAAGGCGCTCGGCACCGCTGTGGGCACGTATGTCGGCGTCGCTGCCGTGACGGCTAGCGTCGATGGGTCCGGCGCGGCCAACGCCCCCGTCCATGTGTTCGTCAACCCCGAGGTCATGACCACGCTCGACACTCGAGGCGCGCAGATCGTGTTGAGTCACGAAGCGACGCACGCGGCCACGAAGGCCGCCACGGACCATCACCGACCCATGTGGCTGACGGAGGGCTTCGCCGACTACGTCGCCTTGCGCGACGTACGCCTCCCTCTGACCACGACCGCCGGCCAGATCATCGCTCAGGTTCGCAAGAGCGGTCCTCCCGACCACCTGCCCGAGGCCAGCGACTTCAACTCGCACTCGGCGAGCTTCGGTGCGGAGTACGAGGCCGCCTGGCTCGCGTGTCGAGTCGTGGCCGAGCGTGCTGGGGAGCGTGGCCTGGTCCGGCTCTACGATGCTGTCGGGGCAGGGCAGGACGTGGAGACGGCATTGCGGAAGGTGGTCGGCGTCGGCACACGAGGGCTGACGCGGATGTGGCAGAGTCGTTTGTCAGACTTGGCCGGGTGAGCGCGAGCGGGAGGACGAGCCTCCAGACCAACCGAGTATCGGCGCGCAGCGTCGCGATCGGCGTGCTCGGCACAGGATTGGTGCTGTTCGTGGCTCTTGCCGCCATCCGGGTGCCCTGGCACCCGTATCCGGGGGGTCCGCTCCATCCGCCGGTGGCCGACACCGTCTTCAAGAGCGCCCAGATCTCGGCGATGGAGTCCTACTCGTCCTTCGCCCGCTTCTGGTCGCGCGCCGGACTGAGCGTGTCAATCATCGTCGCGTGTGTCATCGGGTTCTCGCCGCTCGGCCGGCGCCTGATGACGTTAGCGCGTGGTCCGTGGTGGCTACGTGTGATCCAAGGAGTGGTCGTCCTCGAGGTGGTCGGAGCGATTGCCACGCTGCTGCCGGCTGTGATCCTGCGCCAACGTCAGCTGGAGGTAGGCCTCTCCCATCAGTCGTGGAGTGGCTTCGCCAGCGACCGGGCGCTCGACCTGCTGGTCTCGACGGTGGGGACCTCGCTCGGCGTTCTGGCGCTGATGGCGTGCGCGAGATATTGGCCGCGGCTCTGGCCAGCCATGGCGGGCGTTCTCCTCGGCGCGCTGGTGCTGCTCGGATCGTTCATCTATCCGCTGCTGGTAGAGCCGCTGTTCAACCACTTCACGCCGCTCCCGGCTGGCTCACTCAGGTCGGACGTCTTGGCGCTGGCGCAAGAGGAAGGCGTGCACGTCGACGACGTCCTCGTCGCCGATGCCTCGCGCCGGACGACGACGCTGAACGCCTACGTCTCTGGCTTCGGGGACACCCGACATGTGGTCCTCTACGACAATCTGGTCAAGGACGAGCCGCGCGCTGAGACGTTGTCGGTGGTGGCCCACGAGCTCGGCCATGCCAAGTACGACGACGTGCTGACGGGCTCCCTGCTCGGGGCCGCAGGGGCGCTCGTGGGCGTCGGGCTGGTGGGCGTGATCGTCGAGCGCCGCCGGAGTCGCACCGACATCGGCGATCCGACCAGCGTTCCGATGCTCCTGGCGCTGCTCGCGGTCGGCTCGTTCCTGGCGCTCCCGGTGCAGAACACCATCAGTCGGCAGATCGAGACGAGGGCGGATGTGGCCGCCCTGAGGACGACGAAGGACGCCGCTGCCTTCGTGACCCTTCAGCGTGAGCTCGCGCTGAGCTCGCTGTCAGATCCGACACCGGCGTCCTGGTCGCAGTTCTGGTTCGGGACTCACCCGACGGCGCTGCAGAGGATCGCGCTCGCCGAGCGTATCCGGTGAGTTTCAGCAGCCGGTGCTGCTGTGGATCGCCGAGTTGATCTTGACGCAGGTGGAGTCGAAGAGTGCCGACTGGATTGTGCTGCCGAAACCGAAGACGGCGACTGCGATGACGGCGGCGATGCCGGCGATGAGGAGGCCATACTCGACGGCCGAGGCGCCGCGCTGACGGGAACCGTCATGTTTCATGATCGATCTCCTCCGGGGGAATGCCGGTGGCCGGCAGGAATGACTGCCGGCCACCGACTTTGTGGCTCGTGCTGGCTACTTGCAGCTGCCAGCCGTCTTCGAGATGCTCTTGCAGGTCGACGAGAAGGCGTGCTTGACGACCGGGCCGAGGGCCATGACCGCGACGACGATGACGGCGGCGATGCCGGCGATGAGCAGGCCGTACTCGACGGCCGAGGCGCCGCGCTCCTCCATCTTGGCGAGGCGGGCGTTGAGCATGATGCGGAAGTAGTCCACCATGATTTTGTTCTCCCCTTGAGATTGTTGGTCAAGAGCTGGGCTCCGGACGCTGCTTTGCTGTTGTCCGTGGAGCCCCTGCCCCACGAAATCAATCTTCACGGAAGTGGAGGGTCTGCCGAATCGGGAGACTGTGTTGACCCGGATAGCCCGATCGGGCTACGAAGGTCCCGGTGTCAGTCAACGGGTCGCCCACCCGGACGGAACGCTTCGAGTAGTCCGTTGTGCACACCGGTGACCGACTGCCGGCGCTGCACTGCAGGCGGCACAGATGAAGGAAGACCGTGCCGGTGAACTCGACGAGGTATCACTCGCCAGGGCTCACCGGCACGGTCGGCCTGAATAACTACCAAACCTGCGTCGCTCAGCTGCAGCTGCCAGCCGTCTTCGAGATGCTCTTGCAGGTCGATGAGAAGGCGTGCTTGACAACCGGGCCGAGCGCCATGACCGCGACGACGATGACGGCGGCAATGCCGGCGATGAGCAGGCCGTATTCAACCGCCGAGGCGCCGCGCTCCTCCATCTTGGCGAGGCGCGCGCTGAGGATGATGCGGAAGTAGTCCACCATGATTTTTCTCCCCTGAAATCGTTGGTCAAGAACTGACGTCCGACGCTCGACTGCCGTCGTCCGTGGAGCCCATAGGCACCCGAAGTAAATATTCAGGCAAGAGGGAGAACGGCTGAATCGGGAAACAGTGTGGATCTGCGTAGCCCGATTGGGCTACGACGGGCCTGGTTTCAGCCGACGGGTCGACCACCCGGCTGCACGCTCGAGAGCAGTCCGATGCGCATGGCGGTGACGAGGGCCTGCGCCCGGTTGGCGGCGCCGAGCTTCTGGTAGATCTTCGCGATGTGTGACTTGGCGGTGGACTCCGAGAGGTACAGCTGCTGGCCGATCTGGGCGGCGCCGAGGCCATCGGCGAGCAGCAGAAGGACCTCGTGCTCGCGATCGGAGAGTCGCGTCGACTCCGAGGTGGCGCGCCGCATCATCGCTTGCGCCAGGCCGGCGCAGACGAACGAACGCGGCGAGACCGCTGCATGTCGGGCCGCGCGGACCACCTCGCCGGAGGGCGCGTCCTTGCCGACGAAGCCGGACGCCCCTGCCTCCATGGCGGCGAAGATCTGGTCGTCTCCTGAGTGCATCGTGAGGACGACGAGCCCGGTCTTGTCGTTTCCCTTGCGGATGCTGCGCACGATGTCGAGCCCCGTGCCATCCTGCAGTTGCAGATCGGCGATGACGACGTCGGGGGAGAGCGCGGCATACGCGCGGAGCGCCTCGGCGACGCTCCCCGCCTGCCCGACCACCTGCATGTCGTCCTCGAGCTCCATCACGCCCGCGAGGCCCTCACGGATGAGCTCATGGTCGTCCACCAGGAGGATTTTGATCCCCGGACTCTGCTGGTCAGTGCTCATGCTTTGACCCTCGTCTCCTCGTCGAAGTCAGGTTGAACCACAGTGATCTCCTCGGGGCCGCCATCGCCTCGGATCGTGACAGACACACAGAGGCCGCCGCCAGGGGCGCTGGTCAGCTCCAGCACTCCGTTGACCAGCAGTGCCCGCTCGCGCATGATCTTCAAACCGTGCGAGTCTCGTCGGCCCGGCTGCAGGCCGCGACCATCGTCGGTCACCGTGATGCGGGCCGCCGGCGCACGGACCTGGCAATGGACCTCGATGGAGTCGGCGTTGGCGTGCTTGACCGCATTGTTCATCGCCTCCTGGGCGATCCGGAACAGCTCTGCCTCCACCTCGGGCCGCAGGCGGTCGGTCAACTCGTCGGCCGTGACATGGATCGGCACGCCCGAGACCTCCGAGAGGTTGCGAGCGACCGAAGCGATCGCGGCGCCGAGACTCTCGCTCTCCCCGATGCTGGTGCGCAGGTTGACCAAAGAGCGGCGGATCTCGGCGACGATCGCTGTGACGCGGTTGCGCAGAAGCGCGATTCGCTCGTGCTGGGCCTCCGTGGTGGCCACCGCCGCAAGCGCATCGGCGAGATAGCCGAGCGAGGCGATGTCCTGCGCCACGCCGTCGTGCATCTCCCGCGCGAGGCGCCGGCGCTCCTCAGCGCTGGCGGCGTCGCGGAAGGCCGCGAACAGCAGGGCGGTGTCGAGATGCACGGCGCTGGGCTTGAGGCTGGTCGTCAGTCGCCGCACGGCGTCGTCGAGTCCAACGGCGCGGACGTCTGCGCCCTCGGGCAGAGCTCCGACCACGATGCCGGTCGAGCCCGAGTCCACCTGGAGCGGAAAGGCGAAGACGTGACCGCGTCGCACCGGCTGGCAGTCCTGCCAGCACTGGGAAGCCAGCGCTTCGAACTGTTGCACCTCATCCGGCGCCCCGATCGACTTGGTGACGAGGGGGAGCAGGGCATCGCCGCGGGCGACGTAGAGCGTCATCGCCACGGTGGGTACCTCGTCGCGGACGGCCGACAGGATCGAGCCCCCGAGTGCGACGGGATCCAGTCCGCTGTCGAGGCCCTCGGAGATGTCGATGAGCTGTCGCAGCAGGCTCTGGGCATAGTGGTAGGGGGCCAGCGGGTCGCTGCGCTCGACGAGGGCGCTGTGGAGGAACGTGCCGATCAGCCCGAGGCCGAGGCCGGTGACCGACCAGCTGAAGGCGGCTGAGCTCTGCTCTGCCGTGAGCGCCCCTCCGACCACGAAGGAGAACAGCACGAGCATCGCGATCTCGGCGCACAGGGAGGTCACCATGCCTCGGAACCCACGGAAGACCGAGGCTGTGAACGGAGGAACGCAGAGGGCACCGATGACTGCCACCGAAGCGTCCACGACGATCCCGCACACGGCGCCGATGAGGAGCGCCTCGGCGGTCGTCAGGACGCTGAGGGGAAGGACTCTGCGGAGGTCGACGATGGTCGCCAGCGTCCAGATGGCGCCGATCACGAGCAGCGCCAGCAGGGCGGCGGCGTCGCGCGTCCACAGCACGGGCCCCGTCAGGGCGATCAGAACGATGATGCGTGCTAGCGCCGCGACCCGAAACGGTAGCCGATCCGCGTCCAGCATCAGCGGCTGAACTGGTCCATGATGTTGATGGCGGCCGGCCCCATCACGGCGATGAACAGAGCCGGCAGGATGCAGAAGATCAGGGGAATGGTGATCTTCACGGGCACTTGCTGTGCCTTAGCCTCCGCTTTCTGCCGCCTCTTGACCCGCATCTCCGCCGACTGAACACGCAGCACCTGGGCGATCGGGATGCCGAAAGCGTCAGCCTGCACCATCGCCGAGACGAAGGACCGCAGGTCATCGATGTGCACGCGGTCACCGAGCGACCGGAGTGCCTCTCCGCGGCCCATGCCGAGCTGCATCTCGCGGATCATGCGGGCGAACTCGTCGGCGAGCGGGCCTTCGGTGTTCTGGGCTACCTGCTGCACGGCTGCGTCGAAGCCGAGCCCCGACTCGACGCTGATGGTCATCAGGTCGATGGCGTCGGGCAGCTCCTTCTCCAGCTTGTTCCCGCGGTCATAGCCCAGCTGGTAGAGATAGAGGTTGGGTCCGAAGAAGCCGATGACCAGGCCGCCAGCGGCGAAGATCAGCCGCATCGACAGACTGTCGGCGACGACCAGTCCTCCCGCGAGGCCCACGATGAATCCGAGGCCGGCGCCCATCACCTTCCCGCTCGTGACCCGGTCGACAGTCCAGCCGGCCGGGTTGCCGGCGATGTCGAGCTTCTTGCGGATCCGCTCAGCCGAGTCTGCGCCGGTGATGCGGCGGCCGAGGCCCAGCGCTCGCTCTCGAAGCGGCTGGAGCACTCGGTCGGCGAAGGGCTTCTCGAGGTCGGCCGTCAGCTCTCGCGGCGCCTCGGCCATCGCCTGGAGGAGGGCAAGCGAGCGATTGATGCCGCGAGTCTCCTCGGCTGGCTTCAATCCCATCGCCAACAGCGCGAGAGCGACGCCAACCAGCATCAGCCCCAGGACGAAGAGAAGCACCATGTCAGACCTCGACCTTCACCAGACGGCTCATCCAGAACACGCCCACCCCAAGCCACAGTGTGCCACCCGCAAGCATGACGATGCCGCGCATGTCGGTGAAGAGGGGCGAGGCGTAGTCCCAGTTCGTCAGGCAGAGGTAGAGGGCGAAGAGCGGCGGCAGCAGTGAGAGCACGAGCGCGGAGAGCTTGCCCTCCGCTGCGAGCGCGTTGACCTGACGGCGTAGGTAGCCTCGCTCGCGCATCGTTGCGGCGACCGTGTCGAGCAACTCGGCCAGGTTGCCGCCCACTTGACGCTGGATCTTGATCGCCATGACGACCCACTCGAAGTCTTTGCTCTCGAAGCGCTGAGCGATCCCCTCGAGAGCATCCTCGAGCGAGACGCCGAGGCGCGTCTCCACCAGCACGCGCCGGAACTCGCTGGCGATTGGCTCCACGCCGTCGTTGACGACCGTGTCGAGTGCTTGCGCGAGCGAGAGACCTGCGGCGAGGGAGCCCGAGATCAGCTGCAGGGTGTCCGGGAGGCCATGGCTGAACGCCTTGCGGCGTCGGCTTCGACGCAGGCCGAGATAGATCCAGGGCCCGGCGACACCGAGCGCCAGGAAGATGATGCCGAGGATGAGGTTGCCCCGGCCGAGCAGCAGTCCGAACAAGGCGACGACGAGGGCGACAGCCGTATGCACCAGCAGCCACTCTGCCGGCTTCAGCTCGCTCCCGGCCGCGTCGAGGCGGGCGGCGATGCGGGCCTCCAGGGTGGCGTTGCGCTTGAGCAGGTCGGCCGCGGCCGTCTTGGCGCCGGCCAACATCTCCTCCGGCTCGGCCTTGTGCCTGCGGCCCTTCCCGCGCTTGCTCGTCGAAGCGGTGTACGACGCAACCCGTTCCTCGGCGGTGAGAGGCGGGGCGGGTCGGGGGACGAGCATGACCAGGAGCACCATGAGACCGAGACCGAGGGCTCCGACACCGGCGTACATGCCCCACGACGGGACCACCATGCGCGAGGCTGCGTCCGCCACCGCCGCAGGCGATGCCGCCGCATGGGAGGGGCGGATCTGTCCGAACGCGCTTGCCGACACAGCGCCGAAGCTCACCGTGACGGTGGCCTGGTTCGCGGTGACGCTCGAAGGGACTTGCGCGGTGACGACCACCTGGCGTGCGAGTGCCTGCGCCTCGTTGTCGAACGTCTTCGCCAGGGCGGTGGGATCGGCCGAGAGCATCTGTCCGTGACCGGCCTGGGCGAGCGCCGACAGCGCCGTGTTGTCCGTGGTGCCGCCCACTGCGACGACGTCGACGAGCGCCCCGGCATCCGAGATCGCTGCCGTCGCCTTGGCAAGCGGCGTCTTGCTCACATCGGCACCGTCGGAGAGGACGAGCAGCGAGCGCTGGCCCTCGGAGCCGGACGCCTGCACGGCCGTCACGACGCCGTCGTAGAGGTGCGTTCCGGCGCTCAGCGTGAGCCCCTTGACGACGGCGGCGGCCGCCGAGCGATCCTGGGTCGGCTTCAGGTCTGTCGACACGCTGCTGTCGAAGGTGACGACGCCGACGTAGACATTGGCCGGCACTGACGAGAGGAACTGGAGCGCCGCCGCCTTGGCGGCGTCGAACTTCGCACCCTTCATCGAGTCGCTGGTGTCGATGGCGAGCATGGTGGTGCGGCGTACGTCGCTGGCATCGCCGGCCGACGTCGCGGTGGCGTGTGCGGTGGTGCCGTCGATGGTCACGGCGACGTCGCCCAGCTTCACGTTCGCGTCCGCCGGGACGGACACCAGCAGCTTCAGCCCATCGCTGGTCTGCTCGATGTGGGTGATGGAGGTGTCGCTGCCTGCGGCGAGGGCAGCGGACTCGCTCAACGCCAGGGCGCCGACCGTCAGCGTTCCGAGAGCCGCGGCTGCGGCGAGCAGGCGCTTCATCAGCCGCGATCCGGGACGAAGAGCATGGGGTCGACCGTCACATTGGCGTTCGCCATCTTCTCCAGGAACTTCGGTCGGAGGCCCGTGGCCTTCATCCGTCCGAGCGCACGACCCTCGCCGTCCCATCCCGCCGCGTTGTCGTAGACGAAGATGTCCTGGAGGGTGATGACGTCACCCTCCATCCGCTCCACCTCGGTGAGGTGGGTGATCTTGCGGGTGCCGTCCTTGAAGCGCGTCTGGTGGACGATGAGGTCGACGGCCGAGGCGACCTGCTCACGGATGGCGCGCACGGGGAGGTCCATGCCGGCCATGAGCACCATGGTCTCCATGCGGGCGAGCGTGTCGCGAGGGCCGTTGGAGTGCAACGTGCAGATGGAGCCGTCGTGGCCGGTGTTCATGGCCTGCAGCATGTCGAGCGCCGACGCGTCACGCACCTCGCCGACGATGATGCGGTCGGGGCGCATGCGGAGACTGTTCTTGACCAGGTCGCGGATGGTGACCGCGCCCTTGCCCTCGATGTTCGGCGGCCGAGACTCGAGCCGGACGACGTGGTCCTGCTTGAGCTGGAGCTCCGCCGCGTCCTCGATGGTGACGATGCGCTCGTCGTAGGGGATGAAGGACGAGAGCACGTTGAGCGTCGTCGTCTTGCCTGCACCGGTCGAGCCCGACACGATCACGTTGAGGCGCCCGCGCACGCACGCCTCGAGGAACTGCCGAGAGGCGGGCGTGAGTGACCCGAAGCGGACCAGGTCGTCCGCAGTCAGCGGGTCCGTGGCGAACTTCCGGATCGTCAGCGCCGAGCCGTCGATGGACAGCGGTGGCACCACCGCGTTGACACGGCTGCCGTCGGGAAGGCGGGCGTCGACCATCGGGCTGGACTCGTCGACGCGCCGCCCGATGCGGGAGACGATCTTGTCGATGGTCCGGCGCAGATGCGCCTCGTCGCTGAACTGGCCGTCCGCCTTGACGAGCTTGCCGCCCCGCTCGAGCCAGATGTCGGCATGGCCGTTGACCATGACCTCGGAGACATCAGGGTCGCGCAGGTAGGGCTCGATCGGGCCGTTGCCCAGGATGTCGTCGCTGATCTCCTGGATGACGCGCTGCCGGTCGCTGTTGGACAGCGGCCGGTCCTGCGCGGCGAGCACGTCCTGCAGCACGCTGCGGACGGCCTGGTCGAGCTCCTTGGCGTCCAGGTCCGACTCGTACAGCTGCGGGCCGAGGGTCTTGAGCAGCTCGGTGTGCACGGTGCTCTTGATCGACTCGAAGCGGTCGGTCTGCTGCTGACCGGTGGACAGCAGGCGTCGCGAGACATCGGCGGTCGGCGGGGCGGTCGGCGGGGCGGAGGACGGGGCCGGCGCGGTGGCCGTGGCTGTCGCCTGCTCTGCGGCGCCGTCCGACGCCTCGGCGCGGCGCTTGCCGGACGCCTCGGATCCGTCCTCGCCGCGCGACGGCTCGGCGGCCGGGTCTACGTCGTCGAGTGGCGCGTCACTCTCCGGCCCGGAATGGCGACGCGCGGCTGCGATACGGTCGGCGAGACTCATCGGCGCCTCCTCAGACGACGCTTCGGCTGGTCTCCGGCGGGCTGCTCGCCGCCGGCGGTCACGGGCGTGGCGATGTCCTCACCGGCCAGCTGGGAGGCGAGCGCGATGATCGCCGTGCTCGTCGGGTGATAGGGGTTCTTCGCCACGATGGGGTTGCCGGCGTTGGTCGCGGCCGCCACCTCGAGCGAGGTGGTGACACGGGCGGCCGGGCGCATGCCGAGGATGCTCTCGACCCGGTCGGGACTGATCCCCACCTCGTCGTCGGCTCGGTTGAGCAGCAGGTGGCGCCGGTCCTGGGCGATGTTGAGCATGTCGAGCGTCTCGAGCGCGACCTTGACGTTCTTCAGGGTCGGCACGTCGAGCGTCGCCACGATGACGATCTCGTCGGTCTCGTCCAGCGCCGTCAGCGTCTGCTCGTCGAAGGCAGGGGCCGTGTCGACCACGACGTAGTCGAAGGACTCCTTCAAGGTCCGCAGGATCTGGGACACCAGCGTCGGCGAGACCCGGTCGCGCACGTCGGGATGCGACGGGGCCGCCAGGATCATCATCGAGTCCTGGTGTCGGGTCAGCAGCCCGTTGAGCAGTTCGGCGTCGATCGAGCTCTCGGAGCCGATCGCGTGCTCGATGGAGTGCGTGGGGAAGAGCTGCATCGTGATGGCGACGTCACCGAAGGCCAGATCGAGGTCGACGAGGCAGATCCGGCGGGCGCCACCCTCGGTGAGCGCCAAGCCGAGGTTGACCGACATGGTGGTCTTCCCGACGCCGCCCTTCGGTGACCACACCGTGATGACCTTGCCCGTGTGGGTGGCGCCGCCCGGGCCGCGCAACGCGACGTAGAGCTGGTAGGCGCGAGTCACCGCGGCAGTCACGGCCTCAGGAGAGCCGCTAGGGATGACGTCACGAGCGCCGGCCTGCATGGCGGCGGTGAGGACCTCGGTGGTCAGCTCCTCGCGGATGAGGACCACGCTGACCGTCGGGCGCGTCGTCCGGAGGTGGTCGCACAGGGCGAGCGCCTCAGAGACCGCAACCGTCGGACCGAGGACGACGACGTACTCCTCGTGGTGCTGCCCGAGCCAGGCGCGCACGCGGTCCATGGTGGCGACGCCCTGGGAGCCCGCTGGCAGTGCGCGGAGCAGAGCGGCGACGACATCGGAGTCAGGATCGACGATGACCGGCATAGGGAATCACCCGAAGAGGTTGTCGTTGCTGGTGCGCAGGTCCGGCTTCAGCGCGGCCTTGCCGTCCGAGGGCAGCAGGCCGAAGGCGAGCTCGCCGTTGCCTTGGCTGAAGAGGATCTTCTGCGCGTCGGTCTGGCTGAGCGCGAGCGTCATGAGCGTCCGTGGCAGCTGCTCAGTGGTCTGCGCACCTGCCTGGTTGGTGGTCGTGGTCGACACCGGCGTGGTCGAGCCGACGCCGATGACGGTCACGTTCTGCAGGAGCATCTGCGTGAACGGCGTGCCCTTCTTCGGGTCGGTGCCGTTGAGGAAGATGGCGACCTTCGAGCCGGGGTTGACGAACCCGGCGACGCGGGCGGTGTCGGTCAGGTTGACCGAGATCGCGATCTGGTCGTCGGGGATCTGCAGCGAGCTGGTCGGCGCGGCGCTGGTGCCGAACTTCGAGGCGATGATCTGCTCGCCGGGGTAGATCGTCGTGAGGGCGACCTTGCCGGTCAGTCCGGTGAGATCTGTCTGGTAGTCGGGCAGCAGCGAGTTGTTCGTCACCGCCTTCTTCGTGATCTTGCCCGCGCTCTGGGCGGCCTCGACCGTCTCGCCGGCCTGGATCGCCTGCGTGGCGACCAGGACGTCGGTGGTCTGGAACTGGTCCTCGGCCCGGGTGTCGGCCCCACGCACATACATGAACACCAGGACCGCGCCCAGCGCTGCCACCAGCGCTGCGGCGACCACGAGGATTCTGCGTCGTTCCATGGACGACCTTTCGACTCAGGGGTCGAACCCAGCTCGTCCCCGCACTGGCCAGAACTTTAGGCACTGGGTCGGGCTGATGTAGCGGAACGGAAGTCAAAGTCGGAGCGCGTCGGAAGTGGGTCCTCGCGGCACCCTGTCTCGACCTGCTGGGTCCCACGTCCGCGAGCGTGACGTCCTCATCCGGCATAGCCCGTTCGGGTGGTCCGCATAGCCCCGCCAGCGCTCAGATCCCGTCCGTTTGCCACGCCGCCGATGTCCACGATGTGGGACGGCCGGTCAGGCGTGGTAAAGCGCCTCCACCTGGTCGCGGAACTCCTTCATGACGACGTTGCGCTTGAGCTTGAGGCTCGGCGTCAACTGGCCGCCCTCTTCGGTCCAGGAGTCGGGCAGGATGGCGAACTTCCGGATGGACTCCGCCTTCGAGACCGCCTTGTTGGCATCGTCGACGGCCGACTGGATCTCGGCGACGAGGTCGGGGTCCTCGACGAGCCTCGCGAGGTCGGTCGCCTTGCCACGCGACTCGGCCCAGGCCGGCAACGACTCGGTGTCGAGGGTGACCAGGGCAGCGATGAAGGGCTCGCCGTCGCCGACGACGATGCACTGGTCCACGAGGGCATGTGCGCGCAGGCGGTCCTCGAGGACGGCAGGGGCGACGTTCTTGCCGCCCGCGGTCACGAGGATCTCCTTCTTCCGCCCGGTGATCCGGACGAACCCCTCGTCGTCCACCTCTCCGACGTCGCCGGTGTGGAACCACTCGCCGCCTGTCGCATCGTCGGGGGTCTTCGCCTCGGCCGTCGCCTCCGGGTTGTTCCAGTAGCCGTGGAAGATCTGACCGCCCTTGAACAGCAGCTCGCCGTCGTCGGCCACGCGGACCGTCGTGCCTTCGATGGGTCGACCGACCGTGCCGATCTTGAGTGCATCGGGCAGGTTCACGGTGAGGGCGGCGGTGGTCTCGGTGAGGCCGTATCCCTCGAGCACGGTCAGCCCGAGGCCGCGGTAGAAGTGGCCCAGCCGCTCGCCGAGCGGTGCTCCACCCGAGACGGCGTAGAGGCAGTTCCCGCCCAACGCCGCGAGGAGCTTGCTGTACACCAGCTTCGCGAAGATCGCGTGCTGAGCGCGCACCAGCAGCGGGACCCGGCCCTTCTCGCTGGCGCGCGAGTAGGCGATCGCCACCTCGGTGGCCTTGTCGAAGATCGTGCCATGGCCGTCCGCGGCCGCCTTCTGGGACGCCGTGTTGAAGACCTTCTCGAAGACCCGGGGCACCGCGAGGATGAACGTCGGCTTGAACTCGCCGAGGTCGTCGAGCAGGTTCTTGATGTCGGGGGAGTGCCCGAGCTTCGTGCGCGACTTCACGCAGCCGATCTGGATGATCCTCGCGAACACATGCGCCAGGGGCAGGAAGAGCAGCGTGCTGCGCTCCTCGGCCTGGAAGAGCCGGTCGAGCTCGTGCACGGCGACACCCAGCTCGAACATGAAGTTGCCATGCGTCAGCACGCAGCCCTTGGGGCGCCCTGTCGTGCCCGAGGTGTAGATCAGGGTGGCGATGTCGTCGGGCGTGAGCGACGTACGCCGCTTCTCGATCTCCTCGTCGGACAGGTCCGCGCCGAGCCGGGTGAGCACGTCGACGCCGTTGTCGGCGAAGGACCAGACATGGTGCAGCGCGGACAGGTCGCTGCGGATCTCCGCGAGGCGCGCCACATGGTCGTGGCCCTCAGCGACGACCGCCTTGGCCCCGGAGTCCTCGAGGATCCAGCGGACCTGCTCGGCCGACGACGTCTCGTAGACGGGGACCGTGACCGCACCGGCGAACCAGATGGCGTAGTCGAGCAGCGTCCACTCATAGCGCGTCTTGGAGAAGAGCGCGACGCGGTCGCCGCGCTCGATCCCCGCCGCGACGAGCCCCTTGGCGACCGCGGTGACCTCGTCGAGGAACGTCGTCGAGGTCACGTCCTCCCAGGCGCCGTCGGCCCCACGCCTGCTGAAGAGCGCGACATCCGCAGCCTCCCGGGCGTTCGTGACGACGTCGTCGGTGAGGTTGCCGACCGTGGGCAGATCGATCGTCAACGGCGTGGAGAACTCGCGCACCAGGGTCTCCTGTCGGGGCTGCCTTGCGGGGGTGCCTGTTCTGGCTACTCGGAGGTAATCGCCCAGCACATTACCGCCGCTAGTCGAAGCGTCGGCATCCGGTACGCTCGCCGAGCGCGCCGGCCGCACGCTGACGCCTCCGCCTGCCGACCTCGCTGGGACACCGACACATGGCTGAACAGACCACCTCCTCGATCGTCGTCGATGCTGCGCCGGCCGATGTCATGGCGGTCATCGCGGACTTCGGCTCCTATCCCTCGTGGGCCAAGGGCGTGAAGGTCGCCGACGTGGAGTCGACGGGCGCCGATGGTCGCGCCAGCGAGGTGCACTTCGTGCTGGACGTCGCACCGATCAAGGACGACTACACGCTGGCCTACACCTGGGAGGGCGACCGTCAGGTCACCTGGACGCTGGCACGGGGCAACATGCTGCGCGCACTCGACGGCGCCTACATCTTGCGCGACCTCGGGGGTCGCACGGAGGTCACCTACCGGCTCGCGCTCGACCTGACCATTCCCATCATCGGCATGCTGAAGCGGCGCGGCGAGAAGATCCTCATCGAGACGGCGCTGCGCGGGCTGAAGATGCGCGTCGAGTCGGTGTCTTGAGGATCCTGCTCTTCACCGGCAAAGGGGGCGTCGGCAAGTCCACGCTGGCCGCCTCGACCGCCGCGCTCGCCGCGGCGTCCGGCCTGCGCACCCTCGTGCTCTCGACCGACGCGGCGCACTCGCTCGCGGACGCGTTCGGAGCTCAGGTCGGAGCCGAGCCGACTCAGGTCGCCCCAGGCCTGTACGTCGAGCAGGTCGACGCCCAGCTGAGGTTCGAGCAGTCCTGGGCCGACATCCAGCGCTACCTGCTCTCGGTGCTGGACGTGGCCGGCATGGACCCCGTTGCGGCCGAGGAGCTGACGGTCATCCCCGGAGCCGAGGAGGTGCTAGCGCTCCTCGAGCTGAGGTTGCACGCCCGCTCGGGTGAGTGGGACGTCATCGTCGTCGACTGCGCGCCGACCGCCGAGACGCTCAGGCTGCTCGCGCTTCCCGAGGCGCTCGGCTGGTACATGTCACGCGTCTTCCCGATGCAGCGGCGGCTCGTGAAGGCGCTCAAGCCCGTGCTCACGCGTGCTGCAGGCGTCCCGATGCCCGGTGAGACCGTCTTCGACGCCCTCCAGCGGCTGCACGACGAGCTGCTCGAGGTGAGAGACCTGCTGACCGGCCCGGCGGCCAGTGTCCGCCTGGTGCTCACGCCGGAGACCGTCGTCGTCGCGGAGGCACGCCGTTCCTACACGATGCTCTCCCTCTACGGCTACCGCGTCGACGGCGTCGTGGCGAACCGCGTCTTCCCGGCGGACGGCGCCGACGACTGGCGCGCCGGGTGGGTCCTGGCCCAGGACGGCGTGCTCGCCGACGTGGACGCCTCCTTCGTGGGCCTGCCTGTGTGGCGCTCGGTCTACCGGGCCGGCGAGCCCGTCGGCGTGCCAGCGCTCGAGGAGCTCGCGCGGGAGGTGTACGCCGGCCAGCGGGTCGACCCGCTCGGGCCGCCCTCCGGCCAGGGACCGTTCCGCGTGAGCAGGAGCTCGGCCGGAGCGATCGCACACCTGGCTCTCCCTGGTGCCACCAAGGACCAGGTCCACCTTGCGCGCAACGGCGACGACCTCGTCGTGACGGTGGGGTCCTACCGGCGACTGATGACACTGCCGCAGGGTCTTGCGCGGCTTCGCATCGCCGGCGCCCGGGTGGAGGGCGGTGAGCTGCAGGTCCGCTTCGTGGAAGGATCGGGCGACCGCATCGACGCAGCGACGGGAGGGGAGAGGCAGTGACGGGTTCGGACGAGGGGTCCGCGGGAGGGCATGACCGGATCGGGTCCGCAGCCGAGGAGGCGGCGAAGCTCTTCGGCGCGCTGTCGGGCTGGGCGAGCGACCTCGGCCACGGTCTCGACGCGCACCTGGCGACGGGCGCGCCGGAATGTACGTACTGCCCCATCTGCCGTACTGTCCACGTCCTCCGCGAGGCCAGCCCTGAGATCAAGTCCCACCTCGCGAGTGCGGCTGCCTCGCTCTTGCAGGCCGCGGCGGGCGTGCTGGCGGCCGCCGCGTCCTCGACCGGCCAGGAGCGTGACCGGTCCGCCGGGGTCGAGAACATCGACCTCGACGGTGACCAGGACTGGCCGGAGACCGACGGACCTGAGACCGACCAACCCGACACTGGGCAACAGGAGGAGAGCCAGTGAGCCTGGCGTGTGGAGTGGACGTCGGCGGGACGAAGATCCTCGCCGGCGTCGTCGACGACGAGGGCTCGATCGTCGAGGAGGTCCGGGTGGTGTCGCCGGCGACCGACGTCGACGCCATCACGGCTGCCATCGCGGGGCTCGTCGACGACCTGGCGGCGCGGCATGCCTTCGACCGCGTCGGCGTGGGCGCGGCCGGCTACATCGACAAGTCGCGCAGCACGGTCCTGTTCGCCCCCAACATCGCCTGGCGCGATGTCGACCTGCGTGCCCTGGTCGAGGAGCGGACCGGCAAAGGTGTCGTGGTCGAGAACGACGCCAACGCCGCCGCCTGGGGCGAGTTCGCCTTCGGTGCCGGCGCCGACATCGACGACTTCCTGCTCGTCACGGTGGGGACCGGCGTCGGCGGCGGGCTGGTGCTCGACGGATCGCTCTACCGGGGTGCATTCGGCATCGGCGCCGAGATGGGTCACATGCGCGTGGTGCCCGGGGGCATCCTCTGCGGCTGCGGAAACCTGGGCTGCTTCGAGATGTATGCCAGCGGCAACGCGCTGGTGCGGATGGCGCGCGAGGCCGCCGAGGCGGGGCGTGCCGACGACCTGCTGAAGAGGGCGGGCGGCGTGGTCGACGCCATCAACGGACCGCTGGTCACCGTCGCCGCCCGTGAGGGCGATCCTGTCGCTGCCGGCCTCCTCGGTGAGCTCGGGCGCTGGCTGGGCGAGGGCATCGCCTCGCTCACGGCGGTGCTCGACCCGGCGATGGTCGCGATCGGCGGCGGAGTCTCCGAGGCCGACGAGCTCCTGCTGGAGCCCGCTCGGGAGGGCTTCCTCAGCCAGCTGACCGGCCGCGGTCATCGGCCGGAGCTCGTCATCCGGAAGGCGACGCTCGGAGATCGCGCCGGTCTCGTGGGCGCGGCGGACCTGGCTCGTCGGTGACGGCGTGACGCTCTACATCGGCGTCGACATCGGTGGCACCAAGGTGCTCGCCGGCGAGGTGCTCCCGGACGGCACCGTGGGGCGCACGGCGCGCCGGTCGACGCCCGGCCGTCAGGTGGACGTCGCCCTCGTGGAGGACGCACTCACCGAGGCGGTCTTCGAGGTCGCCGACGGGCGACGGATCGACGCCGTGGGTCTCGCGGCTGCGGGCTTCGTCGACGCCGCCGGCGAGCGAGTCATGTTCGCTCCTCACCTCCCGTGGCGGATGGATCCCACCCGGGCCCGCCTCGAAGCACGCTGGGGTGTCCCCGTGGCGCTCGACAACGACGCCAACTGCGCTGCGCGGGCCGAGTATGCCCTGGGCGTCGCCCGCGGCTACACCGACGTCGTCATGATCACCCTCGGCACCGGCATCGGCGGCAGCCTGATCCTCGGGCGCACGCTGTTGCGCGGGCACAACGGCATGGCCGGGGAGTTCGGCCACATGCAGGTCGTTCCCGAGGGGCAGTCCTGCGAATGCGGCGGGTTCGGCTGCTGGGAGCAGTACTGCAGTGGCAACGCGCTGGTGCGGTTCGCCCGGGCGCAGCTCGGAAGCCGGCCGACCCTACTCCACGACGCGTGCGGGGGCGATCCGGCTGCCCTCACCGGTCCGATGGTCACCGAGGCCGCTCACCTCGGGGACGCGGTCGCGCAAGAGGCCTACACGTCCGTGGCGAGCTGGCTCGGAGTCGGAGTGGCCAACCTCGTGGCCGCGTTCGACCCTGAGCTCGTCGTCATCGGCGGCGGTGTCTCCGCCGCCGGCGATCTGCTGTTGGAGCCGGCGCGAGAGGCGCTCGCCCAGTCATTGGTCGGAGCCGGCCACCGCGAGATCCCGCCGCTGCGGCAGGCACGGTTCGGTCCCGAGGCCGGGATCGTCGGCGCCGCCGATCTGGCACGGACCGAAGCCGTGCGGCCGCTGTTCCGCCGCCGCCGCGGCGAGCGGGTGCGGCGCGCGAGGCGTCGCGAGCGCCTCCAGCGCTTCCGTGACCTGGTGGCGCCCGAGGTCCCGGCTACAGCCGAGCGCCGTCGTCCCAGGGGTCGTCGCGGTCCTTCGGCATCGTGACGACCAGGTAGCCGAAGCCGCCGAGGAACGCCGCGACCAGCAGCCAGCCGAACCAGGAGGGCACCGACACGTCCGAGGACGTGACGACGACGGTCGCGATGAGGGCGAGGACCGGCGCACCGAGGACCCCGGCCCACGCCACCGTGCGGGCGGTGCCGAGGTGGAACGGCTCGGGGTCAGGGGGGACGAAGCCCTCGTCGAGCGGGTCGCCACTCGGCTCGAACGGCTCGTCCACATCGTCGTCGAACTCGCCGAAGCGGGCGCCGTACGACGACCCCGGCTCCGCGACGGGCTCCCGTGGCTCCACCTCGATGCCGACCTCCGGCGGCAGCTCGGCGCGGTCGCCGTAGTGCTCCACGATGTCGCGCCAGGCCATCAGGTCCGGGTCGTCGGGTTCGGAGTTCGCGGGCACGCCATGAGCGTAGTCGGCTCGGCCGCTCGAGAACTATCCGTCGGGGGCCACGAAGCGGGTGTCGGGGTGTGCTGCCTACGTCACTCGCGCGATGAACGCGGCCGACTCCTCGAAGATCTGCTGGGCGTCGTTGTCCACGGTCGCGACGTGGTAGCTGTTCTCGAGCCGCGTCACGGTGACGTCGGTGGAGCCGATCCGCTCGAGGATCAGCGGCTCGGAGAGCTCGTCGACGACGTGGTCGACGCTCGAGCGGAAGTAGAGCAGGGGCGCCTTGATGCTGCCGAGGTCGGCGACCAGCACCGGCCACGCGCTCATCATCGAGTGGGCGGCCTTCAGCGGGGTGTGGGTGTAGGCGTCCTCGATGACGCCGTCCTTCTTGATGTCACTGCCGATGCCGGGCATGGCGCCGAGCAGGTGCTTGAGCACCGGCAGGAGCTTCACGTCCCAACGCTTGGTGGCCACGGCGGGGTTGACGACGATGACCCCGGCGATCCGGTCGCCGTTGCCCTGGGTCGCCTGGTCGGCGGCCAGTCGGAGCACAAGCGCCCCGCCCATCGAGAGACCCGCGACCACGACGGCGTCGTTCTCGCCCGCGAGCTTGTCGAAGGCGCGGCTGATCTCGCCGTACCAGTCCGCCCACGTGGTGGTGTTCATGTCGCGCCAGGTCGTGCCGTGGCCCGGCAGGCGCGGCACCTCCACGGCGTACCCCTTCGCGGCGAGATGCTCTCCCCAGGCGCGCATCGAGCCAGGAGAGCCGGTGAAGCCGTGGGACAGGAGCACGCCGACGCGTCGGCCACCGGTCAGATCGGGGCGCGCGGGCACGGAGAGCGGCACGGCAGTGGGAAGCACGGGCGGG